>NZ_VRUX01000621.1:0-2390 GCF_008039885.1 Methylobacterium sp. WL103 | reverse complement strand
GTGCCGCGCCGTGCCGTGCGGGCGAGCGCCGAGGCCCCGGCGCCCGAGTTCGGCGAGCCCGGCCTGTGGACCCCGAATCCCGCTCCGGTTTCGCGCAGCTGGTGGTGATCCGGCCGCTTTGCCGGTCTGGTATTCGCCTCCGGCGGGGCTTCCCGTGACCCGTCCGCATCACCTGCCCGGCGACGTGCGCCGGCGCGCTTGCCGGCACGATTTCGCCACGGTCCAGACTTAGCCGTAAGGGAATCGCGGGTGTCCTGCAGGGGGCGCCGATAACCCGGTCTTCACGGTTTTCGGCAACCTTGCGTTCACCATGGTCCCGCGCGCAGCGCGGGCCGCGTCCGAGGGGTGAGACGATCGTGCCGACGCCGAGCCAGACGACGCCCCGGCCCTCTCGTCTTCGGCGAATCCTGTTCGGCCTGTCCGGCATGGTCATGGCGCTGGCGGCGGGGACCACCGGCACCCAGGATGCGGTCGCCAACGGCGACACCCGTTCGCTGACGATCTTCCACACCCACACCAAGGAAAGCGCGACCATCACGTTCAAGCGCGACGGGCGCTACGACCGCGCGGCCCTGGAGCAGCTGAACTGGCTCCTGCGCGACTGGCGCATCGACGAGCCGACCAAGATGGACCCGCGCCTGTTCGACACGGTATGGGAGGCCTATCGACAGGTCGGCGCCTCCGAGCCGATCCACGTCGTCTCGGCCTATCGCTCGCCCGGCACCAACGCGATGCTGCGCCGCCGCTCGAAGGCGGTGGCCGAGTACAGCCAGCACATGCTCGGCAAGGCGATGGACTTCTACCTGCCCGGCGTCTCGATCGACGACATCCGCGCGGTCGGGCTGCAGATGCAGCGCGGCGGCGTCGGCTGGTATCCGCATGCCGGCTCGCCCTTCGTCCACCTCGACGTCGGCTCGGTCCGCATGTGGCCGCGGATGAGCCACGACCAGCTCGCGCGCCTGTTCCCCGATGGCAAGACCGTCCACCTGGCCTCCGACAACCGGCCGTTCCCGCGCTACGAGGAGGCCCGCGCCGAGATCCTGGCCCGCGGCGGCACCGTGCTCGGCGTGTCCTCGCAGATCGCCTCCGCCGACGAGGAGGAGGGCCCGAGCCTCGTCGGGTTCCTCGCCGGCCTGTTCGGCGGCCGCAGCGACCCGGCACCGGCGCCCGTCGCAGCGCCGCGCGGAAGGCCGAAGCCGGTGGTCGCCGTGGCGAGCGCCGATCCGGAGGACACCTCCGGCGCCCGCGCGGCCCTGGCCTACGCCGCCCTGGAGAGACCCGGTCTCGACCGGTCGCGCGGCCGCCTGTTCCCCAGCCCCGACGCGGGCGCCGGCACGGCGATCTACGACATCAGCGCCCGCACCGTCCGCCTGCCCGGCGGCGAGGTGCTGGAAGCTCATTCCGGCCTCGGCGCCAGCATGGACCACCCGGACTTCGTGCACCTGCGGATGCGCGGCTCGACCCCGCCGGGCACCTACGACCTCACCGAGCGCGAGGCTTTGTTCCACGGCGTCCGGGCGATCCGCCTCAACCCGGTGGGCGGGTCTGCCGCCATCCACGGCCGCGACGGCCTGCTCGCCCACACCTACATGCTCGGGCCGAGCGGCGCCTCGAACGGCTGCGTGTCGTTCCGCAACTACGACCGCTTCCTGCAGGCGTTCCTGCGCGGCGAGGTCCGGCGCCTCGTGGTGGTCGCCGGCCGCGGCGACGGCCCGGCCCGGTTCGCAGCGAGCCGCTAGGGCGTTCCGAAGCGAGGCGGAGACCGGCTCGCATGAGGGCCACGCGACCGCGCAGCAGGTGAAGGCGGCGTCGCGGATCGGCCACACCCGGCGACGCGCTGCGAAAGCCGGATTGACGCGCGGTCCGCGCCCGACGCAACCTGTGCGCGAGGGTTCCTCATCGAGGATCAAAAGGGAACGCGGTGGGACGGAGCCTGGAAGGGCCTTCGTCGAAGCCGTGGCTGCCCCCGCAACTGTAAGCGGCGAGCCTTCCACCAACGCACGTCACTGGATGCGCCGCATCCGGGAAGACGGTGGCGGGCGACGACCCGCGAGCCAGGAGACCTGCCCTCGGTCGTGGTCACACGCGAAGCGCGTCGGGCGGGGTGCCCCGGCGGGTGTCGAAGCCTCATGCCGTCGGAGGGACGGCGCGGGGGATCGGCCTCGTTCGCGGTGACGTGCCACGTCGCGTCGCCCGAGGTCCCGTGTCCGTATCCCGTTTCGCTCCGCGCCTGCGCATCCTTCTGCTCGTCGTCGGCGCGGCCGTCCCGCCACAAGCCGTCCTGATGCGGTCCGCCCTGTCTCAGCCGGGCGTGGCCGAGGCCAACCTCGACGAGATCTCGGTCACGGCCGAGACCGTCGCTCCGGCCGCGACCGGCCCGGGGCCGGCGG
>NZ_VRUX01000620.1:0-2390 GCF_008039885.1 Methylobacterium sp. WL103 | reverse complement strand
CGCCGGCCGGCGGACGTCTGGTCGAGCGGCTGCGCGCGGCCGGCACCGCGCCGGAGGCGATCGACGTCGTCGTCCTCAGCCATTGCCACACCGACCACATCGGCGGGCTGATGCGCGACGGGCACCCGACCTTCCCCAACGCGCGCCTCGTCGTCGGCGCGGTCGAGTACGATTTCTGGACCAAACCCGAGCGCCTCGCGTCGGAACCGTCGGGCAACGAGCACGCCTCGGCGCTGGTGTTCCGCGCCAACCTCCTGCCGCTCGCCGCACGGACACGCTTCGTGGCGGCCGGGGACGAGATCGTTCCCGGCATCCACGCGCTCGCGGCCTACGGGCACACGCCCGGCCACCTCGCCTTCCACGTCGAGAGCGCGGGGCGGCGGATGCTGATTTGGGGCGATTGCGCCCACCACGAGGTCGCCTCGCTCGCCGAGCCGGGCTGGCACGCCCTGTTCGACATGGACAAGGGACAGGGCGCGGCCACGCGGCGTCGGATCTACGACATGGCGGCGACCGACGACATCGTGGTCGCCGGCTACCATACGTCGTTCCCGTCGCTCGGCTACGTCGCGCCGAGCGGCGCAGGCTATCGCTGGATCCCGGTCACCGACCAGTTCGAACCGTGAGGCCGGTCAGTCGGCTGCCTGCAGCACCGGCTCGGCCGTGGCCTTGAGCGCCGCCGGCCGCGGGCCGCCGGTGGCCCAATCCAGCAGTTCCACCGTGTGGACGATCGGGATCGCGGTGCCCTTCCCGATCTGCGTGGCGCAGCCGATGTTGCCGGTGGCGATCACGTCGGGACGCATCCGCTCGATGTTGGCGACCTTGCGCGCCCGGAGCTTGCCGGCGAGTTCCGGCTGCAGGATGTTGTAGGTGCCGGCCGAGCCGCAGCAGATGTGGCCCTCGGGCACGTCCTTCACCGTGAAGCCCGCCTGCTTCAGCAGGGTCTTGGGCTCCGTGCGGATGCCCTGGCCGTGCTGCATCGAGCAGGCCGAGTGATAGGCGACGACGAGGTCGCTCTCGACCGTCGGCGCGATGTCGAGGGTGGCGACGAACTCGGTGACGTCCCTGGCGAGCGCCGAGACCCGTGCCGCCTTGTCGGCGTAGGCAGGGTCGTCGCGGAACATGAAGCCGTAATCCTTGATCGTCGTGCCGCAGCCGGACGCGGTGACGAGGATGGCGTCGAGGCCGGCGCCGTCGGCTTCCGCGATCCAGGCGTCGATGGTGCGCCGGGCCTGGGCGTGCGAGTCGTCCGTCCGGCCCATGTGATGGGTGAGTGCGCCGCAGCACCCCTCGCCTTCCGCGTGCACCACCTCGACGCCGTGGCGGGTGAGCAGGCGGATCGCCGCCGCGTTGAAATCCGGCCGCAGCACGCTCTGGGCGCAGCCGCGCAGCAGGGCCACGCGCTTGGGCGCGCCCTGCGCGCCGACGGCGGGGAAGGTCGCGGGCCGGTTGGTCGCCTCGCGGCCGGGCAGCGCGGCGGGGGCGAGGTCGAGCATCGCGGCGAGCCGGTTTCCGACCCGCGGCAGGCGCGCCACCAGGGGCCGGAACGGCGCGCCGAGCTTGGCCGCCCACAACGCCGCCCGGAACCTCGCGGGATAGGGCAGCACGAAGGCCAGGATCGCCCGCAGCGCGCGGTCGTCGAGCCGCCGGGAGAACGTCTCCTCGATATGGCTGCGGGCGTGGTCGACGAGGTGCATGTAATGCACGCCCGAGGGGCAGGTCGTCATGCAGGACAGGCACGACAGGCAGCGGTCCACGTGCTTGACCACCTCGGCGCTCGCCGCCTTGCCGCCCTCCAGCATGTCCTTGATCAGGTAAATCCGTCCGCGCGGGCTATCGAGTTCGTCGCCGAGCAGCAGGTAGGTCGGGCAGGTCGCCGTGCAGAACCCGCAATGAACGCAGGTGCGCAGGATCTTTTCGGAGGTCGCCATCGCCGGGTCGGCGAGCTGGGCCAGGGAGAAGTTGGTTTGCATGGCGCGTTCTGGATGCGTCCTGTCTCGGGCCGATGGCGTCGGCCCCGTCGATCGATCGTCTCTGCCACCGTTTCGCGCCGCGCACGATGCGGCGGAGGGCCCGCGTCGGGCCCGGGCGCCTCAAACCTCGGCGTACATCCGCCCTGGGTTGAACACACCCGCGGGGTCGTGCGCCGTCTTGATCCCCTGCGTCACCCGCATCAGCGGCTGCGAGAGTGGCTGGAACACCGGCACGGCGGCGCGCACCGCATCGGGCGCCCGGATCAGCGTGGCGTGGCCGCCGTGCTGGCCGAGGGCGGAGCGGATCGCCTCCGCCCCGGCATCGCCCTCGGACGCGACGGCGAGCCAGACCAGGCCGCCGCCCCAATCGTAGAACCAGCGCGCCGGCATCGCGCGGCCGATCGCGGCGGCGAGCGC
>NZ_VRUX01000061.1:0-14086 GCF_008039885.1 Methylobacterium sp. WL103 | reverse complement strand
GCGTAGAGCCCGTCGACAAACGCGGCCGCCGACGATCCGGCGGTCGCCGTTGTCGACGGGCTCTACGCCCGCTTCGACGCCACCGTGAAGAACGGCGCCGGAACCCTGAAGGACCGGGTCGACGCGGTCGGCCCGACCCTCGAGCGATCCTTCGACTACCCGGCGATGGTCCGCCTCGCGATCGGCGCCAAATGGGCCGACTTCACCCCCGAGCAGCAGGGCGCGATCACGGAGGCGTTCCGGCGCAACTTCGTCGTGACCTACGCCAACCGCCTCGCGCGGGCGGCGGGCGCGAAGTTCGAGGTGACCCGCAAGAGCGAGCCGAGCGGTAGCAACCAGCGCGTGCTCACCCACGTGACCACCCCGGACGGCGACGATTCGCAGATCGACTTCGTCGTAAACGCCGACAACCGCATCCAGGACGTGCTGCTCAACGGCAACGTCAGCGAGGTCGCTGGACAGCGGGCGACCCTCGGCCCACCGCTGAAGGCAGGCGGGGCCGACGGGGTGCTGAAATTCCTTCGCCAACGCACCGACGGCATGCTGACCGCCAAACCGGCGCCTTGAACGGCCTGCACAGAGCCTTCGCGCCGCCCGCCGCGGCCCACCGATTCTCGCCTCCCGCGACCGAGCGACGTTCCCATGGACCTCACCTGGCTCTCGCCGATCCTCCTGGTCCCCGCGCTCGCGGGCTGCCTCTACGCGTTGACCGCGGCGTTCCTCGCCGGGCGGTTCTCCGCGACGCCGGCGCCCGAGTTCGCTGAGGGCGTGGATCGGCCGTCGGTCACCGTGCTGAAGCCCCTCTGCGGCCTCGAGCCGAACCTGTTCGACAACCTCGCGACCTTCTGCGCCCAGGACTATGCCGGCCCGGTGCAGATCGTGTTCGGCGTGCAGAGCGTCGGCGATCCCGCGATCGGCGTCGTGCGGCGGATCGAGGCGGCCTTTCCGGCGCTGCGGATCGACCTCGTCGTCGACGCGCGCCAGCACGGCTCGAACCGCAAGGTCTCGAACCTGATCAACATGTCGGACGCGATCGCCAACGAGGTCGTCGTGCTCGCCGACAGCGACATGGTGGTGCGCCCAGACTACCTCACACGGGTCGTGGCCGAGCTGTCGGCCCCCGGCGTCACCGGCGTGACCTGCCTCTACCACGGCATCCCGGCCGACCGGGGCGTCTACGCCCAGCTCTCGGCGCTGGCGATCGACGTGCAGTTCCTGCCCAACGTCGTGATGGGCACCGCTCTCGGCCTCGCCAAGCCCTGCTTCGGCTCGACCATCGCCTTCACGGCGGCGTCCCTCGCCAAAATCGGCGGCTTCGCGACCTTCAAGGACGACCTCGCCGACGACTACGCCATCGGCGAGGCCCTGCGTGGCCTCGGCGGCCGGGTGGCGATCCCGAATTTTACGATCGGGCATACCTGCGTCGACACCGCGATCGCGGGCCTCTGGAGCCACGAGCTGCGCTGGAACCGCACCATCCGCAACGTCGACCCGGCTGGCTATGCCGGCTCGATCGTCACCCACGCCTTTCCGATCGCCCTCATCGCGGCACTCATGCCGGAGGCCGGCGCAACCGCGCTCGGCGTCGCCGCGCTGGCGCTCGCCTGCCGCATCATCCTGTCGATGCGGCTGGAGCGCGCCTTCGGCATAGGCCCCCATCCCTACTGGCTGTTGCCGATCCGCGACATCCTCTCGTTCGCGAACTTCTCATGGAGCTTCGTATCGGGTGCGGTGACATGGAAAGGTCACGATTATCGCGTCGTTGCGGATGGAACGCTTATTCCGGAGGGCAATCTCGGCCAGGATGCTGAGTCGCCCACCGTCTGACCTTGCCAGCCCGCCGTCTCGACTTGCGGTTTCGCTCTCTCGTCCCCGATTCGTCGTCCTTCCGACCCGATCGCCCTGCTCTGAGGCCTTGAACCCCATGCGCACGCTCTTCCTTCAGGCTCCCACCTTCGACGGCTTCGACGGCGGCGCCGGTTCCCGCTACCAGGCCAAGCGCGAGATCAAGTCGTTCTGGTATCCGACCTGGCTCGCCCAGCCGGCCGCCCTGGTGCCGAACTCGAAGCTGATCGACGCGCCGCCGCACAACATCAAGCTGCCGGAGATCGTCGCCCAGGCCAACGACTTCGACATGGTCGTGCTCCACACCTCGGTGCCGTCGTTCAAGTCGGACGTGAAGACCGTCGAGGCGCTGAAAGCCGCCAACCCGAAGCTGATCGCCGGCCTGATCGGCGCGAAGGTCGCGGTGGACGCCGCCGGCGCGATGGCCCAGGCCCCGTGCATCGACTTCTGCGCCCGCAACGAGTTCGACTTCACCGTCAAGGAAGTCGCAGACGGCACGCCGATGTCGGAGATCAAGGGTCTGTCCTATCGCAACGCCGACGGCGTCGTGGTCCACAACGAGGACCGCGAGATCATGACCGACATGGATCAGCTTCCCTTCGTCACGAGCGTGTACAAGCGCGACCTCGAGATGGAGAAATACTTCATCGGCTACCTGAAGCACCCGTACATCTCGTTCTATTCCGGCCGCGGCTGCAAGAGCCGCTGCACCTTCTGCCTGTGGCCGCAGACGGTGGGCGGGCACACTTACCGCACCCGCTCGGTCGCGCACGTGATCGAAGAGATCAAGTACTGCCTGAAGGAGTTCCCGCAGACGAAGGAGTTCTTCTTCGACGACGACACCTTCACCGACAACCTGCCCCGCGCCGAGGAGATCGCGCGCGAACTCGGCAAGCTTGGCGTGACCTGGTCGTGCAACGCGAAGGCGAACGTTCCCCGTGAGACCCTGGAAGTGCTGAAGGCCAACGGCCTGCGCCTGTTGCTGGTCGGCTACGAGTCGGGCAACCAGAAGATTCTGAACAACATCAAGAAAGGCATGCGCGTCGAGGTCGCCGAGAAGTTCACCAAGGATTGCCACGACCTCGGCATCGCCATCCACGGAACCTTCATCGTCGGCCTGCCGGGCGAGACCCGCGAGACGATCCAGGAGACGATCGCCTTCGCCAAGCGCATCAATCCGCATACCATCCAGGCCTCGCTGGCGGCGCCTTACCCCGGCACATTCCTCTACAAGCAGGCGGTGGAGAACGGCTGGCTCGACGTCGAGAACGCCGAGCTCGTCGATGAGAACGGGGTGCAGATCGCACCGCTGCACTACCCGCACCTGTCGCATGCCGAGATCTTCGCGGCCGTCGAGGAGTTCTACCGGAAGTTCTACTTCCGCGCCCCGAAGATCGCCTCGATCGTCTCCGAGATGGTCCGCTCGCCCGACATGATGAAGCGGCGCCTGCGCGAAGGCGTGGAGTTCTACCGCTTCCTCAAGGAGCGTCAGGGTACCGCCAAGGCCGCCTGAACCCTTTCGGTCTCATGAAGTCGTCGGCCGGGCCTCGCAGCCCGGCCGTTTTCGTTTATTGGGCCGGGGGCCCCGGCGGGTGGAGGGCAGGTGCCCTGCTCGCGATCTGCGTTCCTGGGGAGTGTCCGTGAAGCGTCTCGTCGTCACCGCCGACGATTTCGGCCTCAGCCGCGAGGTCAACGAGGCCGTCGAGCAGGCCCATCGCGACGGCATCCTCACCGCGGCGAGCCTGATGGTGTCGGCACCCGCCGCCGCGGACGCGGTCGCCCGCGCCAGGCGGATGCCGTCGCTGCGGGTGGGGCTGCACCTGGTGCTGGTCGAGGCCTGGCCGACGCTGCCGGCCGCCCAGCTGCCGGACCTGACCGATGCGGACGGCCTGATGCGCCGCGACATGGAGCGCCTCGGCCTCGACCTGGCGCTGAAGCCTGCCGCCCGGCGCCAGCTGAGCGCCGAGATCACGGCGCAGTTCGAGGCGTTCCGGGCGACGGGTTTGTTGCTGGACCATGTCAACGCCCACAAGCACTTCCACGTCCATCCGCTGATCGCGGGCGCGGTGCTGGCGATCGGGCCGCGTTACGGGGTGCGCGCGATTCGGGTGCCGCGCGAGCCCCGTGCGGTGCTCAGGCTGGCCGAACCCGGCGCGACGCCGCGTGCGGCCCTCGACACCGCGCCTTGGGCGGCGCTGCTCGCGGTGCGCGCCCGCAGGATGAGCCTGACGATCCCCGACCGCACCCTCGGGCTGGCTTGGTCCGGGGCGATGACGCCGCCCCGCGTCGCCGCGCTGCTGGCCAACCTGCCGGACGGGCTGACGGAACTCTACACCCATCCTGCCACCGCCGCAGGTTTCCCGGGCGAGGCTCCCGGCTACGCCTACGCCGCCGAACGCGACGCGCTCGTCGCTCCCGAAGCGATGGCGATTCTCGCGCAAGAAAAGATCATCCGCGGCGGGTTTTCGGATTTTTCGTAGGGCGCACGGCGGATAGACCACGCCTTCGGCGAATAGAGAACGATCCGATCAACGTCGTTGATACTATATTATATGCATTGTATAACCGCTACTAATTGCATTAGGCATTATATACGCGCGATAGCGTCACGTTACGAAGGTTTCACGCAACAAGACCCGGCCGCGACCGGGACGGCCACGCCCGCGCACTGATCGCGTCTTCCAGCGAAACGAAAACGGCGCCGTCCTTGGGAGGACGGCGCCGCGTTCAAGGCTTCAGAGACGACCGCCGTCACTTCACGGCGGCGGGCTCAGCGTGGACCTTGGAGCCCACACCCGGCAGGCGTCCGGCTTCTTCGCCTTCGGGACGGTCGGCATCGGGCTGCCTCGGCGGCGGGCCGAGGAAGGCCGGGACCACGAAGAAGGCCGCGATCAGCGTAAAGAACAGCGACAGCGCCAGCAGCTTGCCCATGCTCGCAGTGCCGGGATGGCTCGACAGCACCAGCGAGCCGAAGGCGGTGCCGGTGGTCAGCGCCGAGAAGAAGATCGCCCGCGTCAGGCTGGAGGCCAGCATGTCGGTGACGCCGGCGCGCCAGGCGATCACGTAGTAGATGTGGAAGGCCACGCCGACCGCGAGCATCAGCGGCAACGCGATGATGTTGGCGAAGTTCAGCGGCATGCCGACGACGTGCAGGGCCATCAGCGTCCACAGGGTGGCGAGCACCAGCGGCCCCAGCGTCATGGCCACGTCCCACGGCTTACGCAGCGCGACCGAGAGGATGATGAAGATCAGGACGAGGGCCGTCACCGCCGCCTGAACGAAGGCGCCGAGGATGGTGTAGCTCGACGAGGTCGTGGCGATCGGCGCGCCGGTGGCGTGCGGCGCGACGGTCTGGATCTCGGCCGCGAACTGGCGCAGCACCTCGTCGTCGTTCGAGTTACCCTTCGGGTGGACCTCGATGCGGGCGCGGCCGTCTGGGGCGACCCACTCGGCCTTCAGCTGCGGCGGCAGGTTGGCGAGGGTGATCTTCTCGGGGTGCAGAATCCCGCGAAGCCGCGCGAGCAGGGGACCGAGATCGGTGGTGAGGGCGACCGACGCGGCTTCGCGCTTCGCCACCGGGGCGGCCGCGAGTTTCTCGAGCGTCCGCGAGAGTTGCCCCGCGGTCTTGTTGCCAGGCGCGTTGCCGCCGGCGATGCCGGACAGGGCGGTCGCGGTGTCCTTCAACGCCTTGACGTTGTCGGCGTCCGTCGGCGGCGGTGGCTTGCGCGTCGGGTTCAGGATCGGATCGAGCAACTCCGCCGTCTCGGCGACGGTCGCGAGCTTCTTGTCCTGGTCGCGTGGCACGAAGGTGTCGATGCTCATGATGTCGGCCGCAAGCGGCAACGCGGCGAGCTTCTTGGTCACCTCCGGCACGGCGTCCACGCTCGGCGCCAGCACGTCGGCAACGTTCGGGCTCGTGGCGGGGTCCTTGATCAGGTCGAGGTAGGTCGCGATCGATTCCACGTGCGGGCTGCGCAGGTGCATCGGGTTCGAATCGAACGGCAGCTTCCACAGCAGCGGCGCGCCGGCCAGCGTGATCAGGCCGACGGCGATCAGCACGGCCTTGCGGTTGCGGATGATCCACGGATCGACGCCGGCGAGCCACGTCGTCTCCACCGCAACCTTCTCGCCCTTCGGCCGGAAGACAGCGATGAGCGCGGGCAGGAAGGTGATCGCGAACAAGTAGGCCACGACCATGCCGACGCCGGCGATGAGGCCGAGCTCGGAGACGCCGCGGAAGGCCGTCGGCAGGAAGGCGAAAAAGCCGGCGATGAGGGACACCGCCGCCAGCGTCAGCGACCAGCCGACGCCGCGCGCGGCGGCGCGAATCGCGTCTTCGAGGGTCGGCTGCTCGTAGCGGTCGGCGCGGTAGCGGACCGAGAACTGGATGCCGAAATCGATGCCGAGGCCGACGAACAAAGCCGCGAAGGCGACCGAGATCGGGTTCAGCTCGCCGACCATCAGCAAGCCGAGCGCCGCCGTGACGATCAGGCCGGAGAAGGTGGTGATCAGCACCGACACGACCAGCGGCGCCGAACGGAGCGCGAGCCACAGGAACAAGACGATGGCGCCGACCGTGACGAGGTTGTTGAGCAGCGCGTCGTCCGAGAGCGTCGCGAACTCGTCGTCGGCGACCGCCACCGGGCCGGTGAGCCGCATCGTCAACCCGTGCTCGGCATCGATGTTGAGATCCTTGGCGACGTTGCGGATCAGCTTGGTCGCCGTGTAGCCCGGCTGCAGCGCGTTGAAGTCCAGCACCGGCTGCATCAACACGAACTTGCGCAGGTCGGTGGTCTTGCTCTCGCCGCCCGAGAGAAGGAGCTGCCAGGACATCCGCGCGGGCTTGCCGTCGAGCACCGTCTGCAGCGTCCGGTCGATCTCGCCCATCGGCTTGTCGAGGTCTTCGATCTTGGCGTCGCCGCTCTTGATGCCGCGCGCGCCGAGCCCGAGGACGCGCATCACGCCGCGCAGGCTCGGATCCGAGGCCAGCGGCCCGAGCAGGCCCTGTTGCTGCACGAGCTGCTCGGTGGTCTTCTCGAGCTCCGCCTGCGGAAGCAGCAGCAGGCCGTTCTTCTCGAAGAAGGGGCCGCCGTCGGGGCGGTAGACGGTCTCGATCAGGTTCTTGTGGACGGCGATCGCCTTGGCGAAGGCGTTCGCGGCCTCCTCGGCCTGCTCCGGCGTCTTGCCGTCGATCACCGCCACGACGGTGTTCGTGCGCTGCGGGAACGCCTTCTCGTAGTTGATCTCGTCCTGGCGCCACGGCTCCTTCGGGTCGATCAGGCGCTCGACATCGGTGTTGATGCGGAACAGGTGCGCGGCGACCCCGGTGCTCGCAGCGGTAATCAGCGCCACCAGGGCGATCACGACCCACCGATGCCGGACGGAAAACGCGACGAGTCGTTCGATCACGAGTACCCTACCTACCTGGAGCTGCCGCCCTTCCAGGCCGCATCCCTCTCGAACCTTCGATGCTGCCGCCCCGGTTCCCGCAGGATCCGTCGGCGGCGCGAGCCCTTGGACCGAGCCCTCGGGCCGACCCTAATGGACGAAGCGCCGGACCCCGACGCGTCGACCTCTCGTCCGTCCACGGCCCGGCATAGCTGCAGGACCCGGCCCGTTCGCGGTCCGCACGTCTCACGATGCCGTGTGGACGCAAGCGCGACGCCGACCGGGTTCGCGCACCGGACGACGTCGGGAAAGGACGCATCCAAGGCACGATCGTTGCGCCAAGGCCGCAGCGCTCAGTAATCTTGCAGCCCCCCGATTGCAACGCAGCGACACCCGGCGCGCCTCGCTCTCCCCATCGATGTGTGGCGCCAGCGCCGTTTCGCACTGCAATATCACCGTGGATGCGGTTTACCGGGAATGCCGTCGCATTGCCGACGCAATGGCAGGATGGGGTCCGCGCTAACGAATTGTGCGCCCGGCGATGGCGACGGGGGCTGTGGCCCGCTTGCGTCAGCGCCGCAAACACCGGCACAGAACGGCCCAGAACCCGCCCGTTCAGATCGGTTCCAGGCTAGAGCGCTGGAATTCGAAATTTTTTCACGTTAAGCAGCCCCTGGTTCGGGGCTACGCAAACAGGAGCCGTATCTTGGGAATCCCCCTCCGGTATGTCGCGACGATCGGCAGCTACATCCTCAAGCAGCATCTCACCGGCCGGAAGCGCTATCCGCTCGTGATGATGATGGAGCCCCTGTTCCGCTGCAATCTCGCCTGCGCCGGCTGCGGCAAGATCGATTACCCCGACGAGATCCTGAACAAGCGCCTGCCTGTGGCCGACGCGCTTGAGTCCGTGCGCGAGTGCGGCGCACCCATGGTCGTGATCGCCGGCGGCGAGCCGCTGCTGCACAAGGACCTGCCGCAGATCGTCGAGGGCATCATCGCGCAGAAGAAGTTCGCGATCGTGTGCACGAACGCGCTGCTGCTCGAGAAGAAGATCAAGGAGTACAAGCCGAGCCCGTACTTCACCTGGTCGATCCACCTGGACGGCGACAAGGAGATGCACGACGGCTCGGTGTGCCAGCGCGGCGTCTACGACAAGGCTGTCTCGGCGATCGCCAAGGCCAAGGAGATGGGCTTCCGCGTCACCATCAACTGCACGTTCTTCAACAATTCGTCCTCGGACAAGATCGCCGACTTCTTCGACAGCGTGACGAAGATGGGCATCGACGGCATCACCGTTTCGCCCGGCTACGCCTACGAGCGCGCGCCCGACCAGCAGCACTTCCTCAACCGCAAGGCGACGAAGGACCTGTTCCGCGGCGTGTTCCGGGCCGGCAAGGAGAAGGGCCGCCAGAAGTGGGCCTTCCAGCAGTCGGGCCTGTTCCTCGACTTCCTGGCCGGCAACCAGACCTACCATTGCACGCCCTGGGGCAACCCGACCCGCACCGTGTTCGGCTGGCAGAAGCCCTGCTACCTGCTCGGCGAGGGCTACACGGCCACCTTCAAGGAGCTGATGGAGGAGACCGACTGGGATTCCTACGGCACCGGCAACTACGAGAAGTGCGCCGACTGCATGGTCCACTCGGGCTACGAGGCCTCCTCGGTGGTCGATTCGGTCCGCAAGCCCTGGAAGCCGCTGATCCACGCCTTCCGCGGGATCAAGACCGAGGGCGAGATGGCCCCCGAGGTCAGCCTCGAGAACCAGCGCCCGGCCGAGTTCGTGTTCTCGCGCAACGTCGCCCAGAAGCTGTCCGAGATCAAAGCGTCGGGCGTCGACACCAAGCGCGAAGCCCGCAACCGCACCGCGGCCTGATCCGCACGCAGATCGGATCGACTTCGGCGATCCATCGAAGCCCGCGGCCGTCACAGGCCGCGGGCTTTCTTCGTTTTTGGGCAGGTCGAGCGGCGAGGGAGAGGGAGTCTAGATCTCCGACAGGCCGAACTCTGCGCCGAGTGCTGCCCGCGCGGCGGCGAGCGCCTTGAACGCCGCGGACGAATCGCGCGCGAGGCCGATCAGGTCGCGCGGTCGGGCGCGGCCGGTCGCGAGCGCGCGGAGCACGGCCAGGATGTCGGGATCGCCGTTGGGCTTCAGCGCGTGGGCGGCGAAGGCCGGTAAGGCCCGCTCGGCCGGATCGCAGACCACGCGGATCGCAGCGAAGGGTAGGCCGTACCGGGCGGCGTAGGCGACGGCCACGTGCGATTCCATGTCGACGCCCGCGGCCCCGGTCGCCCGGCGCAGGGTCGCCTTGTCCGCGACCGTGAGTATCGCGGCGTCGACGCCCGCGAGGTCGGCCGTCACCACGCGTCGTCCCGTCGTTTCGAGCTTTTTGAAAAGTATCGCGGTCCAGCGGGCGTCCGCGGCCCAGCGCTCGCCGGCGACGATCCCGGTCGCGACCACGACGTCGCCGGGCCGCAGGGCCGGATCGAGGCCGCCGGCGATGCCGAAGCTGACGACGCCACCGCAACCGGGTGCGGCGCGCGCGTCGAGCAGGACGCGCAGGCGCTGGGGGCTTCCGCCGGCCTGGATCGCCTCGACCCCGGGGCCGGTCGCGATGCGGGCCTCGCGGGCGAGGCCCGCGACCACGAGGACGTTCGGCTGCAAGGACATCGGCACCGGTCTGAAGCGGAGGAGCCGCGGATCGGGCGACGATTCCCACCCGAATCGAATGCGCCGGGAGCGAGCCCCGGCGACGCCTCACATGCCGTAGGCGACCTGGCGGCTGTTGCCGCGCTTGAGGTTGCGGTAGCGCGCCATCGCCCAGAGCGGGAAGAACTTCGGGTAGCCATGGTAGCGCAGGTAGAACACCCGCGGGAAGCCGGTGGCGGTGTAGCGCTCCTCGTTCCAGAAGCCGTCCGCCCCCTGGGTCCGCGCGAGGAAGTTGATACCGCGCGTCACGGCCGGGTCGTCGCATTCGCCCGCCGCCATCAAGGCCAGCAGGGCCCAGGCGGTCTGCGAAGCCGTGGAGGAGCCGGCCTCGAAGGCCGGATCGATCTTGTAGCTCGACGCGTCCTCGCCCCAGCCGCCATCCGGGTTCTGGATGCGGATCAGCCATTCCACCGAGCGGCGGATCTCCGGCGATTGCGGGTCGACGCCTGCGGCGTTGAGCGCGCAGAGCACCGACCAGGTGCCGTAGATGAAGTTCATGCCCCAGCGGCCGTACCAGCTGCCGTCCTGCTCCTGGTCGTTGAGCAGATAGGTCACGCCGCGGTCCAGCGCCTTCGAGGATTCGCGGGTCTCGCCGAGCTGGGACAGCATCGAGACGACGCGGGCCGTCACGTCCGCGGTCGGCGGATCGAGCAGCGCGCCGTGATCCGAGAACGGGATGTGGTTCAGGTACATGTGGTTGTTGTCGGCGTCGAACGCCGCCCAGCCGCCGTCCTTCGACTGCAGTCCCTCGACCCATTCGCGGGCGCGGGCGATCGAGGCGGTGTAATCCGGCATGTTCGCCACCAGCCCGTGCTGGCGCATGGCGCGGTCCATCGCCATCACGACCACGGCGGTGTCGTCGAGGTCGGGGTAGTGCGCGTTGGCGTACTGGAAGGCCCAGCCGCCGGGTCGGACCTTGGGCTTGGCCGCAGCCCAGTCGCCGGCGATGTCGAGCACCTGGCGCGGCAGCAGCCAGTCGAGCCCGGCCCGGGCCTGGCCCTCGGCGTCGGTGCCGCCGGCCTCCAGCAGGGCGTGGCCGGCGAGCGCCGTGTCCCAGACCGGCGAGACGCAGGGCTGCACGTAGGCCTCGTGCGCCTTGACGACCACGAGCTTCTCGATGGCGTCGCAGGCGACGCGGACCTGGGGATGGTCCGGGCCGTAGCCCATCGCCTCGTACATCAGCACGGTGTTGACCATGGCCGGGAAGATCGCCCCGAGGCCGTGCTCGCCGTTCAGGCGCTCGCTGACCCAGGCGCGGGCCTTCTCCATCGCCCGCAGGCGGATGCGCTTGGGGAAGTGCCCCTCGACCTTCTGCAGGATGCGGTCGATGCCGCCGAAGATCGGCGTCCACGGCCAAGTCGCGTGCGGGCTGCCGGGCCAGCGACGGACGCTGGACGGCGGCGTCAGGAACAGCTCGCCGATGCCGATCCCGCGCGGGTTCTTCGCCAGCGGCTTCGTCGCCTGCAGCACGAAGAGCGGCACCATCACGCAGCGCGCCCAGTACGACACCTTGTCGAGGTGGAACGGGAACCACTTCGGCAGGAACATCACCTCGACCGGCATCACCGGCACCGCCGCCCACGGCACCTCGCCGTAGAGCGCAAGGATGAAGCGGGTGAACACGTTGGATTGCGCGGCGCCGCCGCGGGAGAGGATCGCCTCGCGGGCGCGGCGCATGTGCGGCGCCTCGATGTCGTCGCCGATCATCTTGAGGGCGAAGTAGGCTTTCACCGTGCAGCTCATGTCGAACGGCCCTTCGTGGACGAGGGCCCAGCCGCCATGCTTCTCCTGCGTGCGGCGCAGGTAGTTGCCGATCTTCGGCTCGAGGCCCTCGGGGGGCTTGGTGTCGCGGAACTGGTGGAACAGGATGTACTCGGACGGGATCGTGGCGTCGGCCTCGAGCTCGAAGCAGATGTGCCCGTCGTCGTGGGACAAGGCCGTGAGCGCACGGGTCGCCCGCGCGACACCGTGATCCACGTCGTCGAGGGAAATCGCCTGGGTCTTCGGGCGTTGCAGCGCCTCGACCTTGTTCACAGCCTCTCGCATCATCCTCGCCTCAACCGGCCACAACTCTCGAACCGAACCCGATCGTCCCGGATCGGGTCACGGCTCGCCCGCCTCGTCTCGCCTACGCACGTGCCGTACCGGCGCGTCGCCGGCCCGCACGAATCGTCGTCCCGGTCGTGCCTCATGCCGCGCCGCGCGTGCGTGCCGCATCGCACGACAGGGCGAGCGCAGCCGTCTTTCCGGAGCGGATCGACCCCTCGATCGTCGAGGGCAGCCCGGTGGCCGTCCAGTCCCCGGCGAGCACGAGGTTCGCCCACGCGGTCTCCGCCCCGGCACGGCGCGCGGCCTCGGCCGGCGTCGCGGCGAAGGTCGCGCGCTTCTCCTTGACGATCTGCCAGCTTGGCAGTTCCGGTGCAAGGTCGGCAACGGTGGCGATCTCGGCCCAGATCTGCTTGGCTAGATCTTCGCGCGGCACGTCGAGCAGCCTGTCGGCACCGCTGATCGTCACCGAATAGCGATCGGGGTAAGCAAATAGCCACTCGGTCAGCGAATTCACCATGCCGAGGATCAGCGGCGAACCGGGCTTCGGCACCATCTTGAAATGCGCGTTGACGATCGACCGGAACGCCTTCGGCGCCGACAGGCCGGGCAGCATCTCGGAGGCGACCCAAGGGGGCAGCGCCAGCACCACCGAATCGTCCGCGGCCAGCTCGACCGCTCCGTCCGAGAAGTCGAGCCGTTCGACGCCCTTGGCGCCGAGGCCGAGCCCGCGCAGGCGCCGGCCGAAGCGGACGCTCGCGCCCTGCGCTTCGAGGGTGCGCAGGGCGGGGTCGACGAAGGCGTAGGACAGGCCCTTCACCGCCACCAGTGGGCGACAGGCCGCGCCGCCGGCGCCCAGCGTCTCGCGCAGAATCTTGGCGGCGAGGCCGACGTCGCTCTCGGCGACCTCGGTGTTCAGCGCGGCGAGGAGGACGGGATGCCAGAGCCGGTCGTAGAGCGGGCCTTCGCAGGCCATGCTGGCGCCGATGGTGCCGCCGGCGCCGTCCGCCTTCCCGGCCGCCGCACGCAGGATGCCCAGGGGCGCGAGATAGTCCCGCGCGCGGCTTCCCGGCACGCGGCGCGCCTTGCTCAGCACCCACCACGGCACGCGGCCGGCGTTCGGGCGCAGGGTCCAGCGTTCGCCGGTCTTCAGGTCGGCGAAGGGGAACAAGGCCTCGTCCGGTCCGGTCAGGGCGTCGTCCGGCGCGCCGATCCGCTTCAGGAAGTCGAGGGAATCGGTGTTCCCCGACAGCAGCAGGTGGTTGCCGTTGTCGAGTTCCAGCCCGAGCGTCGGATCGTAGTAGGAGCGGCAGCGGCCGCCGGCCTGCTTGGCGGCCTCGTGCACGACGACGCGTGCCCCGCGCTCCACCAGGGACAGAGCGGCCGAGAGGCCCGCGAGCCCTGCGCCGACGACGTGGACGGTCCCCATCAGACGATGCCGTGCCGAAGCGCAACGGCGACCAGGGCGAGCTTCTTCGGCTTCACCCGCGCCCGCGGCATCGCCCAACCGCGCTTCAGCAGCGCGACGAGGTAGAGCCGGTAGGCCGCCGCCATCAGCCGGGCCGCCTTGGTGGGCTTGCGCGGGCTCTTGGCGATGATCGCCCAGGTCTCCGCGTAATGCGCCTCCGCCTCGGCGGCGACGGCCGCGCACACCTCGCCGATGCGCGGGTGCGCGATGGCCGATTGCGGCGTCGGATCGCTAAGCCCGATGGCGGCCAGCTTCTCCCGCGGCAGGTAGAGGCGTCCGCGCTCGGCGTCCTCGTCGATGTCGCGCAGGATGTTGGTGAGCTGCAACGCCCGGCCCTCGTGCCAGGCGAGCTTGATGCCCAGCGCCTCGGGCATGCCGAAGATCCGCACCGACAGCCGGCCGACGGCGCTCGCCACCCGGTCGCAATAGAGGTCGAGGGTCGCCTCGTCCGGCGCGACGATGTCCTCGAACGCATCCATCGCCATGCCGTCGATCACGGCATGGAAATCCGCGCGCTTCAGGTCGTAGCGCTGCACCGGCACGACAAGGTCGCGCACCCGCGCGGGCGGCTTGCCGGCGTAGAGCGCGTCGACGTCGGCACGCCAGCGGTCGAGCTCGGCCGCCCGTACGTCGGC
>NZ_VRUX01000619.1:0-2413 GCF_008039885.1 Methylobacterium sp. WL103 | reverse complement strand
GCCCTCCTCCGGCGACCAGATCGGCAACTTCACGCCGGGGCTCGTCATCGCCCAGCCGGAGAAGTTCGAGAACACCGAGGTCGGCGTGAAGTACGATGTCTCGCCGACGTTCCAGCTCACCGGCGCGGTCTCCCACCTCGGCCGCGATCGTCAAGGGCCGCCCCTACAAGGGCAAGGACGACCTCGTGCAGAAGAAGATCCTCTCGCAGTCGGTCTACGACGGCATCAAGGACAAGGTCATCGCCAAGCAGAAGTGATTTTTTGGCAGGTTTGACCGGCGCGCTGTGTTTGAGCCGCGCGCCGGGAATAGGGTGGCGTTCGACACCCCTCGAAAGCGGCCGTCCGCCGACATCGCCTCGGACTTGGCCCCAGGGTGACGATCGGACCCCGGCCGTGAGATGCGCATCGCGGATTTTTGTCGTACCGGTTTTGCGAGGAACCTTACAACATCTCCAGGCCGATGAAAGCGCACGCCAGCCCTGTGCAGATCGCCTTCGCCGACCTGATCGCGAAGGCATTCGATGCGGATTTCGACGCCGCATATCCGGAGAACGGGCGCTTCGCCAAGAGCGACCGCCGCGGCCAGGAATACTGGTATTACCTCGGCTACGCGCGTGACCCGGACGGCGCCAAGAAGGGGAAGGAAACTCAGAAGTACGTGGGGCCGGTTTCGGACCACGAGATCACACGGCGCGTCGAGCGCTTCCAGAACATCCGTGTGAGCTATCGCGAGCGTCGCGAGATCGCCAGCAGTCGTTCAAACCCATCGAAACAGCGCTGTCGCGCCCCAACCTTGTCCCCCACCAGCCAGGGTGATACCCGCCAAAAATTCCCCCACCGCCAAGATCCAAGAACAAGATCCAAGAACATGCCGAGCCACACCATCCGTCTGCATCGCGGCGACCTGCCGGCCGGGTACGATCCGGGGGCGGCGATCGCCGTCGACACCGAGACGCTGGGGCTCAACCCGCATCGCGACCGGCTCTGCGTCGTCCAGGTCTCGAAGGGGGACGGGTCGGCCGACGTGGTGCAGATTTTTCGCGATGGGCCGGTGCCGGAGGTTCTGAAATCCGTCCTCGCCGACGCAGGCGTCCAGAAGATCTTCCACTATGCGCGGTTCGACCTGGCGGTGTTGTACCGGGCGCTCGGGGTGATGCCGGCGCCGGTCTACTGCACCAAGATCGCCTCGAAGCTCGCGCGCACCTACACCGACAGGCACGGGCTCAAGGACGTGGTCCGCGAATGCGTCGGCGTCGATCTGTCGAAGGCGCAGCAATCCTCGGATTGGGGCGCCGACACGCTCACGCCGGCGCAGGTGGAGTACGCGGCGTCCGACGTGCTCCACCTTCATGCGGCGCGCGACCGGCTGAACCGGATGCTGGCCCGCGAAGACCGGGCGGACCTGGCCGAGGCCTGCTTCGCCTTCCTGCCGACCCGCGCGCGGCTCGACCTCGACGGCTGGCCCGAGGTCGACATCTTCGCGCACACCTGAGGCGGCCCGGCGGGGCAACCGGGCCGGGGGCCGTCAGTCGTCGCATGGCAACAGGTCGGCACCGTCGGAGATGAACTGCGCGGTGTCGCGCACCGGCCGCGGCGTGCGCGGATCGCGGGCGACGAGGCCGGCCTCCTCGCGCAGGCGGTCGTTGCAGGCGCAGTGCGCCAGCCGGCCGGAGGCGCGGTCCGGCGTGCAGGCGTCGTGGTGGGCGCAGGCGAGGTCGAGGGCGTCCACCGGCGGGTGGTTCGGCCCGCGGTTGCCCGGGCCGCAGAAGTTGCCGTGGATCAGGAAGGCGTTGTGGGCCCTGTCGATGCGCGGCATCTCCTGCGCGTGGCCGAGCGCCGGCAGGAGGGCGAGGACGCCCACGAGGACACCCATGCGGGCGGGCGCCCGGAGGCGGATGGTCGGAGAAACGGTCACGGTCGATCCTGTTCGCTGAAGCCGCCCACGCCGGAAAGATGGGGCGTCGCCTCCGCGAGGCAACCGTTGGACGCGCTGGGCGGTCCGGTCGTCGAGTCGAAGGTCGCGTCCGGGCTCGAAGCCGACAAGAGTTCGCGCGGCCGGCGAAGGACCAGTCGAGCACGAGCGAATTTCGCAAATGTTAAATCGAATGCCGGGCGTTGCTGCCTCGCGCAGCAAATCCCGGTGCCGGTTGCAGGATAATGCCGCCTCTTAGCCCGCGTGGGTGTCCTGTGGGCGGTCGAAATCCAACGCCGCGGTGTCGATCACGATCTGCGTGCGGCTGATCACCTCGAGCTTGCGCAAGATCTCGGAAACGTGAGCCTTCACGGTCGAATCGCCGACTTGGAGTTCGTGGGCGATCTGCTTGTTGAGCTTGCCCTGGCGGATCATCGTCAGCACCCGCACCTGCTGCGGCGTCAGCCGGGCCATGCGCGCGGCCAGCGGCGCCTTGCGGCC
>NZ_VRUX01000618.1:0-2417 GCF_008039885.1 Methylobacterium sp. WL103 | reverse complement strand
ACGTCACGGCGCCGGGGCGGCCGGCATGTCCGGCCCCATACGGGGCCGGGCGTCGGCTCAGCGCGCGGCGTTCTGGGCGATGGCGCCGAGGTCCTTGGCCTGCGCCTGCATCGCGGCGATCTGGCTGCGGACGAACTCGGACTGCAGCTCGAAGGCCTCGCGCAGGTCCTTGGTGCGCACGAGCTTCTGCGCGAAATCGAAGGTGGCGTTGGCGTTGGTCTGGGCGTGGTCGAAGCCCTTGGCGACGGCGGCCTGCATCGAGGACTGGAGCGAGACGCCCGAGGTCTGGACCTGCTCGGCGGCCTTGAGCGCGTTGCCCATCAGGGTGCCGACGGCGGTGCGGGCCTGGTCGACGCTCTTCTCGGCGAAGTCGCGCATCTCGGTCGGGATCTCGAAGTTCGGGGTCTGCATCTTCAGCTCCTCGGAGGTCGTCGTTCACCGGGCGATTTCGAAGCGATCGCCGGTGCCGACCGGATTTATGTTGCGTTGCAACAATAAGTCAAGGCACCTTCTTGGAACAAAAAATCGTTGCCTAATCAACAGTGAAGTGGCTGCAGGTGCCTCCGTCCGGCGGCAACAGGCTCGGCACCTGACAGAATGGCCGTCGTGTTACTGCAATGGCCGACAGAGCAGACGGACACGACGGCCGGGATTGGCGATTCATCGCTTGCGGGTCCCGCGGCGGCGGTCGAAAACTTGATTCGAAACAGACGATAGGTCGGACTCGCTCGTCATAGCGGATGCAGGGCCGGGCGTTCGGCGGCGATGCCGGCGGGCTCTTGCTGCATCGCATCACGAGGCGTGCGCCGCAGGCCGGCATAGAGCGCGGCCGACGTCTCGGCGTGCCGGGCGATCGTCATCGGCGCGGCCCAGTAGCGGGCATGCGCCGCCCGGCCCATCCGCGCGGCCAGGGCGTCGTCGGCGAGGCGGCGCAGGTGGGCGGCCAGGGCGTCCGGGTCGCCGGAGCGGAACAGGAAGCCGGTCTCGCCGTCGATCACCGCCTCGCGCCCCGCGCAGGCGTCGCTCACCACCACCGGCGTGCCGAGCGCCAGCGCCTCGTAGACCGTGAGCGGCTGGCCCTCGTACCAGACGCTGGGGAAGACCAGCGCGCGCGCCGACGCCATCAGGGCCTGCACGCCCGCGGCGTCGCGCCAGCCGAGCATCGTCGCCTCGGGGTAGCGCTGGGCGAGCTCCGCCCGCTGCTCGCCGTCGCCGACGAAGACCGCGCGGATGCCGGCCCGCCGCGCGGCCTCGGCGAAGATCGGCGCGCCCTTCTCGGTCGAGATCCGCCCGACGAACAGGAAGTCGCCCGGCGCCCGCTCCACCATCGGCCGGTGCGCCACCGCGATCGGGTTGTCGACCCGGTGGAATTGCGTGCCGCGCGGCAGGAGTGGGCCGACCACCCGCGCCTGCAGGTCGCTGATCGTGATGACGTGGCGGAAGAGGTGCTGGAGGTCGGCCACCTGGGTCATGCCGAGGTGGCGGACGACCCGCGCGAGCTTGCGCGGAAAGCTCTGCGCGTCGCAGTTCGTCCTCAGGCAGGCGCCCGACATCGGCGTCCGGTGGCAGATCGCGGCGGCCGGGTACTCGTAGAACCCGCCCGTCGGGCAGACCAGGAAGAACTCGTGCATGGTGTAGACGAGCGGCAGCCGCGAGCGCCGCAGGGCGACGCCGATCGACGGCGACAGCGCCTTGGCGAAGGCGTGGACGTGGACCACGGTGTCGTGGGGGTCGCACAGGGCCAGCTCGGCGGCGAGCGCCCGGGCCGCGGTACGGTTCCAGATCGCCTGCGCCAGGAAGGCGAGCTTGTTGGTCGTGCTCGAGATGTCGTCCTGGTCCAGGCAGACGACGCGGATGCCGGCGGCGGCAAGGCGCGGGTCGGCTGGGCCGCAGGCGGCGAACAGCGTCACCCGGGTGCCGCGGGCGGCGAGCCCGAGGGCCGAATCGAGCGCGACCTTGGCCTGGCCGCCGTTGACGTAGGCGTGGTCGGCGACGAGGACGACGTGCACGAGGCGGCTCCCGCTCCCTGAAGTGTCCCCACGTTTACCGGAATGCAGTTGATCCCGCGTAAACCTCGGGCGGGTCGGCGATCTGCGGTTGTCCTTTTCGGATCGTCCTTGCCCAGGTCGCCCCCGCTCGACCGCCTCTCATCCGACCTCCTGTGCCGGTGTCGCCATGCACGTCGTGATCCTGGCCGAGTTCGCGAGCCCGAGCGGCGGCGCCGAGAAGGTGGCCGTGGAATCGGCCCGGGGGCTGGCCGAGCTCGGCCTGAGGGTCACCTACGTCCAGGGCGTCGCCGGCCCGGTCGACCCGCTCCTCGACCATCGCAACGTCACCCGGATCGGCCTTGACCTTCCCGACGTCTGGGCGCGAAACCCCGTGGCCGCGGCGGCGGCCGGCATCTGGCACGCCCGCGC
>NZ_VRUX01000617.1:0-2424 GCF_008039885.1 Methylobacterium sp. WL103 | reverse complement strand
GGGGGGCGCGCATTTGTTAAAACCCCCCTGGCCCCCCCGGGCCCCGGCCCGGGTCCCCCGCGCCGTCGACCGGGTGCAGCGCCGCGCCGTGCTGTTCCACAAGGCGGCGGTGGAGGAGGCGCGGGCCAAGCTCCGCGCCACCTTCCCCGAGGCGACCGGCCCCGAATCCGGCTTCCTCGCCCGCGAGGCCGGAGCGGCGCTCGGGATCTCGCGAAAGTTCTCGATCCCGCTGCTGGAGCACCTCGACGCCACCGGCTTCACCCGCCGGGCCGGCGACCGGCGGGTGATCGTCGGGTAGGCCCTCGCCGGGGCTTGGCCGTCTCGGCGGGCGATCGGAAGAGGCCGCGCCGCGGCGGGTCCGGCGATCGCGTCGGCGAGGGAGGCGGTGTCCTGGGCGATGCCGGAGGAGCGGCTCGAGCCCCGGTCCAGAGCAGGAGCATGCCGACGACGGAGAGGCCGTCCACGGCAGCGACGCGGTGCTGGTGCATCGGCCGCCGCGCGGTCGAGGCCGGTTCCGCCGGACTGCTCCGCGAGCCGCCGGTGCGGCGTCGCGTGCCGGAACTCGCATGCCCCGGCTGCCATTCCGCTCCTATCCCGAGGCCGCGCGACCGCGCGCCGCCTGCCGCTCACGCTTCTCCGGATAGACCTTCATGCAGCTTCTTCGACGCGACCTCGCCGCGGCCGCCATCCTCCTCCTCGGGACCGTCTCCGGCCATGCCCAAGGCAAGCCCCTTACCCAAGGCAAGCCCCTGCCCGCGCCGTCGAGCTCCGTGATGCCGCCGGTCGAGCTGACGATCACCGCCGAGAACGGCAAGCCGGTCTGCGCCCCGGCGGAGCTGCGCCTGCCCGCTAACACCGACGTCGCCCTGCACGTGGTCAGCCACGCCGACACGCCGGTGACGATCACCGCGGACGGCCTGTTCGAGAACGGCCACGTGCTCCACGCCGACGGCGACCTCGTGCACGTCGCCAGCGAGAAGGGCTACCTGGTCAAGCGCGACGGCCAGGGCACCCTGCGCGTGCGGACGCTCGAGGCCGGAAACCACGACTTCGCCTGCACCAGCACCGCCAACAAGAACGCGCCGTTCGTGGGCAAGCTCGTGCTCACGTCGCCGGCGAACTGACCGAGTCGGGCGGCAGGGCGCGGGCGGGCGGAGACGGCATCACCGGAATTCAGCCTTAATTTTGCGTTACGAATTCAATCGGAATTCAACAGGTGTTGCAGACGGGACCTTTCGATCGGTCCCGTAGGATCGTATTCGATCCCTGCTAGCCCGAACGCTCCGATGGTGCCCGTGCCGAACACCGTGTCCGCCCGCCGCGTCACGAAACCCCTGCGGGGCTTGATTCGCGGCGTCGCGCTGCTCACCGGGCTGTTCGTCCTGCCGAGCGCGGTGCTCGCCTACGCCGACCTCCTCCCGGCTCCGTTCGATTTCGGCTTCCACGGCGCGGGCGCCGAGATCGACCTGCCGCACGTCGCCCGGCAGATCGCCATCGGCGCGCCGCTGCGCATCGTCGCCTTCGGCTCGTCCTCCACCGAGGGCATCGGCGCCAGCACGCCGGCCAACGCCTACCCCGCCCGCCTGCAGGCGGACCTGCGCGCCGCCCTGCCGAGCGTCGCCGCCAGCATCACGGTGCTGAACCGCGGCATCGGCGGCGAGCACGTCGACGACATGCTGCGCCGCCTCGACCGCGACGTGATCGCCGCCGAGCCGCAGCTCGTGATCTGGCAGACCGGCAGCAACGACCCCCTGCGCGGCGTATCCATCGAGCATTTCCGCGAGGCGACGGTGAGCGCCGTGCGCCGCATGCAGGAGGCCGGCATCGACGTGGTTCTGATGGAGCCGCAATGGTGCCCGAAGCTCGACGCAACCCCCGGCTCAGACCGCTTCCGCGACGCCGTGCGCGAGATCGGCGACGAACTCGACGTGCCGGTGATCCGCCGCGCCGACCTGATGCGCGGCTGGATCCGCGACGGCAAGCTGACCCACAACCAGCTCTTCTCCGCCGACGGCCTCCACATGGCCGACCGCGGCTACGCGATGCTCGCCAAGGCGGCAGCCGCCGCGATCATCGAGGATGCCGGCCGCGTCCAGGTCACCGAGGCGGTCGCCGAGTAAGGGCGGAGCTTCAGCGCTTCGGGTCGCCGCCCGGCCTGCCGACCCGATCCCATTGCGCCTTCGCCTCGGCCGCCGGCTTCGTCAGCAGCACCTTTCCGTCCACCGTGCCGATCCACGCGATCGGGATGACGTGAGGCCGCCCGCCGGCATCCCGGTCGGTCCCGGCCAGGACGATGGTCCCGTCCTCGACCTTGTCGACCGTGCCCACATGCGCCCCGTCCGCGCCGACCACCTCCATGTGCGCGGTGACGCGGGCGGCTCCCGCCACCGGCGTGGTCTGCGCGAAGGCCGCGGGCGCGAGCAG
>NZ_VRUX01000616.1:0-2429 GCF_008039885.1 Methylobacterium sp. WL103 | reverse complement strand
CCGGGCCAGCGTCGCGTCGGCCCCGTGGGTCGGCACGACGGCGAGGCCGGCGAGCGCCGCCGTCGCCAGGATGCCCAGCCGCAGGCAGGGCCCGAGGCTGCGGGCCTGGGAGCGTGCATGAGAGCGGGGGTGGGACGGAGCACGGAACCGCGACGGGGAGCGGACTGTCTTGCGAACGTCGAGGCGAGGCTTCATGGGAGGCATCCACGGTGATGCCGTCATCAAAGCCCGCAACGATGAAAGCTCAGCCGAACCTTTCGCTGGTCTCCGCCGTTCTGAACAGGCGTCTCGAGTCAAGGTAAACACAGTCATGGCGACCAAAGTCGAGACCGCGTCGGGCAAGACGACGCCCGAGCGCGCCCCCATGGGCACGATCGTCGACACCGACATCTCCGCACGACTGGACCGCCTGCCCTGGGGCCGGTTCCACGTCCTCGTCATCGTGGCGCTCGGCATCACCTGGGTGCTCGACGGGCTCGAGGTGACGCTGGCCGGCGCGCTCGTCGGCGCGTTGCGCAAGGCGCCGATGAGCTTCACCGAGTTCGACGTGGGGCTGGCCGCCTCCTCCTACCTGGTCGGCGCGGTTACGGGGGCGCTCGGCTTCGGCTGGCTGACCGACCGCATCGGCCGCAAGAAGCTGTTCTTCATCACGCTGGCCCTCTACCTCGCGGCCACCGCCGCGACGGGCCTGTCGTGGAACGTCTACTCGTTCTGCATCTTCCGCTTCCTCACCGGCGCCGGCATCGGCGGCGAGTACACCGCGATCAACTCGACGATCCAGGAGCTCGTGCCGGCGCGTGTCCGCGGCTGGACCGACCTCGTGATCAACGGGTCGTTCTGGATCGGCGCCGCGCTCGGCTCCTTCCTCTCGATCGTGCTCCTGAAGCCCGAGGTGATCGACCCGGCCTGGGGCTGGCGCGTCGCGTTCTTCACCGGCGGCGCCATCGGCCTCGTGATCCTGCTGCTCCGCACCTGGATCCCCGAGAGCCCGCGCTGGCTCGCGACCCACGGCTACACCGCCGAGGCCGACCGGGTGGTCTCCGGCATCGAGAAGCGCTTCACCGACGAGGGCCACACCCTGCCGCCGGTGGACGAGGGCAAGCGGATGAAGCTGCGCACCCGCGATCACACGCCGCTCTCGGAGGTGTTCGGGACGATGTTCGGCACCTCGCGCAAGCAGACCGTCGTCGGGCTGGCGCTGATGATCGCGCAGGCGTTCTTCTACAACGCGTTGTTCTTCACCTACGCCCTGGTGCTGGAGCGGTTCTACGGCGTGCCCGGCGGCAGCGTCGGCTGGTACCTGCTGCCGTTCGCCCTCGGCTCCTTCCTCGGGCCGCTGCTCCTCGGGCGCCTGTTCGACACGGTCGGCCGCCGGCCGATGATCGCCTTCACCTACGGCATCTCGGCGGTGCTGCTCGCGAGTGCCGGATACCTGTTCAAGATCGAGGTGTTCGGGGCCTGGGCGCAGACCGGCGTGTGGATGGTGGTGTTCTTCTTCGCCTCCGCCGCGGCGAGCGCCGCCTACCTCACCGTCGCCGAGACCTTCCCGCTGGAGATCCGGGCCCTGGCCATCGCCGGCTTCTACGCCATCGGCACCGGCATCGGCGGCGTCTCGGGGCCGCTCCTGTTCGGCTCGCTCGTCGAGACCGGCTCCCGCGAGGCGGTCTTCGGCGGCTATCTCGTCGGGGCCGCGCTGATGGCGGTCGCGGCCATCGTCGGCGGCCTCTTCGGCACAGCGGCCGAGGGACGCTCGCTGGAGGACGTGTCGAAGCCGCTCGCGGCGGCCTGACGGTCCTGTCGCGATGCCATCGCGCGTGGCGCTGGGGTCAGGCCCCCCGGCGCCACACCTGGCCGTGATAGACGAAGGTCTCGCCCTCGCTCGCCAAGGCCGCGAGGCCGGTGAAGGCGGGGTCGTGGACGGTGATGACGCTGGTCGGGATCGCCCGCATCATCGCGGAGAACGGCGCCTTGCGCTCGAACGCCGCGCGGAAGCCGCCTTGCTGCAGGAGCTTGACGATCCGCGGGGCGATGCCGCCGCCGACGTAGACGCCGCCGGTGGCCAGGAAGGTCAAGGCGAGGTCGCCGCAGACCCGGCCGAGCAGGCGCCCGAACAGCTCCAACGCTTCCGCCGCATGCGGGTCGGAGGCGTCGAGGCCCGCCTGGGTCACCGCCGCCGGCTCGATCTTCTCCGCCGGCTCGCCTGTCCGGACGTGGCGCACGGCGGCGTGCAGGCGGGCGAGGCCCGGGCCGGAGAGCACCGTCTCGACGGTGACCCGGTCCTCGACCCGCTCCAGGGCGTGCCAGACCTTCTCCTCGAAGGCGTCCGAGGGGCCGAGGTCGGTATGGCCGGCCTCCGTGGAGACGATCGCGAGGCGGTCCGAATACGGGACCAGGGCCGCGGCGCCGAAGCCGGTGCCCGGGCCGAGCAC
>NZ_VRUX01000615.1:0-2436 GCF_008039885.1 Methylobacterium sp. WL103 | reverse complement strand
TCATCCCTGCTCCAGTAGGTTCGTGAAGTTCGCGACGATCCCGGGCATCCGGCTGCCCTTTCGGGACGAGGCCATCAACCGGACACGGTAGCGAGCGCCGTTTTCCCCCTCAATCGTCCGCTCGGAGGGTCGGCTCGCCGCCAGCACAGTCGGGATCTCGTCCAACAGCCACGTCAGGGGGATCGGCGTCGAGAAGTTGCGCAGGGACCGGCCGACGTCACCCGGCTGGAGGCCGAAGATCTGCGCCGCGGCAGCGGTGAACATGCGGATGTGGAGATCCGGCGTCAGGAGCACGCTGGCGACGTTCATGCCCTCGAACAGCGTGGACTGGTCGTCGCTCATCTGATCGATGGCCTCGATCTTGGACGTTAACTCGGCATTTACCGTTTGAAGCTCCTCGTTCAGAGACTGCGTCTCCTCCTTCGAAGCCTCCAGCTCCTCGTTGGCGGCCTGCATCTCCTCGTTGACGGAGTAGAGTTCCTCGTTCGAGGATTTGAGCTCCTCAAGGGAGGTCTCGTACTCTTCGATCACGCCCTGCAACCGCTCGCGCGTCATGCTCAGTTCGCGTTCCAAGCCCTGGAACGCCGTGTCTCGCTCATTCGCCTCCAAGGCCTGCCGCTCCTTCACGACGGGCGCAGCGGCTTCGTTGAACACGACCAGGAACAATGGCTCGGTCGCGCCGGCAGTGTTCAAGGGCTTGACGACCAAAGAGATCGTTTGAAGGCGGCCGTCCGGCAGCTCGACGCTGATGCTGTCGCGCACGACCCGAGTGTTGCCCTCGATCGCCTCGCGCAGCGCCGTTCGGAGATCCAGCCGCAGGCCCTTGCGCGCCATCGCAGCCAGTTCCCGCGTCGGCTGGCCCGGTACGACCTCCAGGTGATCGCCGATCCGCGACGAGTAGTGCACAGCCTCGCCCGTCCGCGTCACGACCGCGTGGGGCGGAGTGAACTCGGAGAGCATCAGCGTCTCGACCGTGTGCCGCAGGGCCGCGTGTGTCGTGACGTTGCGCCGGTATGGCTGGCCAGCACCCGCGAAGATCGGCGTGTCCGGCCCGGACATTGGCGGCAACCGGGCCGGTGGGATCGCGTCGCGGGCCTGGAAAATGCGGTTCCGCTTGTCGATCGTCTCGAACAGATCCTCGAACCGCGTCACGTTCTCGGCCATCCCGATGAACAGGTAGCCGCGCGGGCGCAGAGCGTAGTGCAGCACCGGCATCAGTTGCTGCTGGGCTTCGACGCCGAGGTAGATCAGCAGGTTACGGCAGGAGACGAGATCGAGACGTGAGAATGGCGGGTCGCGCAGCACGCTGTGCGGGGCGAAGGTGCAGAGGTCACGGACCGCCTTTGCGACCACCGCGCTGTCGCCTTCGACGACGAAGTGCTGCGCGATCCGTTCGGGCGAGACGGCGGACAGGTAGGTCTTCGGATAGAGCCCGGTCCGGGCGACCGTGAGCGAGCGCTCGTCGATGTCGGTGGCGAAGATTTGCACGCGTGGCGGATCTGCCAGGGTAAGCATGTGCTCGCGCAGGAGGATGGCGAGGGAGTAAACCTCCTCGCCGGTCGAGCACGCCGGCACCCAAATCCGCACGACATCGCTCGCCGCGCGCTCGTCAAGCAGCTTGGGGATGACGTCGGCGGCCAGCGCCTCGAAGGCCGCTGCGTCGCGGAAGAAGTTCGTCACGCCGATCAGCAGGTCCCGGAACAGCGCTCCGACCTCGGCCGGGTCGGCACGCAGTAGCTTGAGGTAGCCGTCCGGCCCGGCCGCGCCGACGACGCTGATGCGCCGCTGCAGGCGACGCACAAAGGTGCTGGGCTTGTAACCGGAGAAGTCATGGCCGACCTGCGAGCGCAGGATGGCGAAGATCTCGGTCAGCAACTCGGCATCGAACTCCCGCGCGAACTGGTCGGTCTGACCATCCTGCGTGGCGGGACTATTGGCGGCGAAGTGGGCAGCGATCCGGTCGCCCATCCGTTCGGCCGCCTCGCCGAAATCAACGAAGCCGGTCCGCAGCGCGCTGATGGGCATGTCAGGGGTTTCGGGGCCGTAGCCATCCGCGGTCTGGGCCAGGGTCAGGCCGCCGTGCTCCTTGATCGCCTTGACGCCGATTGCGCCGTCGCCGTCGCCGCCGGACAGGATCACGCCGACCGCACGCGCGCCCTGGTCAAGGGCCAGGGCAGTCAGGAAGATGTCGACCGGTTTGGGCTCACGGACCGCCGGCCCGAGCGGCTTCAAAGTCAGCCGTCCGCCTGCGATGCCCATGACGGACCCGGCCGGCATGACGTAGACGTGACCAGGCCGGACCGGCTCGCCGTCGGCGGCAGCATCGACCTCAAGCGGCGTGAAGCGGGCCAGCACGTCCGGGAGCAGGCTTTTGTGCTCTCGACTGAGATGCGTGACGATGACGAAGGCGGCCCCGAGCGTCTCCGGCACTCCACG
>NZ_VRUX01000614.1:0-2444 GCF_008039885.1 Methylobacterium sp. WL103 | reverse complement strand
CCGTGCGCAACGCGCCGACGGCCCAGCGCCCGAGCCGGACGACGACGCCTGCGGCGACGTGCGAGGACGCAGCCCGCCGCGCGCTCATCGCGCCGGGGTTCCGGCCGGATACGCCTCCGAGGGGCGCCGCATCGGAGACGATGTCATCGAAAACCCACTTCGAAACCCCTGATCCCCATGCCGATCCTTCGGTCGCCGTCCACCCTCGGTTACGGTGCCGGCGCGGCACGATCCGGTTTCGGTAACCGCACGGCCCGGGCCCGCGAAAGCGCGTCGATCGAACCGGGAGTGATCCATCATGATGCGCGCGATTCTACCAGCCGTCGCCCTCCTCGCCGGCACGGGGGTGGCCACGGCGTCGCTGTCGAGTCTCGTCGGCGCCTGGGGCCACGACTTCGCTGTGACGCCGTTCGAGCCGATGCAGCTCATGGTCGCGATGGCGACCGACAAGGCCACCGGCAAGTCGTTCAACGTGATCAGGATGCCGGACGGCCACGTGATGGCGGTCGTGCCGTTCGACCAGATGCCGAAGATGCCGGAGGTCGACCCCAAGAGCCTGATGCCGATGAAGGGCGGGCGATGAAGGGTGGCCGATGAGCGATCCCCGCCGACCCGCGCCGATGAACGGCAGAGGCCGCCCGCCGGGCTCCGCGGGCGGCGATCCCGCGCGTTGCCGGCATCGTCGTCGGAGACCCCCGCAGGGTCGAGCCGAGCGGGATCCTCGCCGTCCTCGTCGGCGCGGCGAGCACCGCTCAAGCCTGCGCTCTCGCACCGATGCCGGCGCCCGCGCTCCGGAGCCTTCCGATTTTGCGCAGCGTCACCTCGCTCGGCACCACGAAGCCTGCCGGCGACCCCACGATGCAAGCGGCGGCACCAAGCCGAGCCGCGCTGCGGAAAGCCGCCGAAACGCCGCCGCCACTGCTCGCTCACTTCGACAGCCCGGGACCCGCCGCCGCCCGGAGGCGTCGGAAGCGCATCCCCGTTCTGCGCCGTGCTCGTCGTATCGATCTGGCCGCCCAGGCTCAGAGGGTCACCCGCGCCCTGGTTGAAGCCCAGCACGATGTCCCGCGCCGCCGACCAGGATGGTGTTGCCGAGGCCGCCGACGAGGATGTTGTCGCCCATGCCGCCGTGGAGCCCGTCGTTGGCTTCGTCCACCGCGTCGCTTTGGTCGGACCGCTGTCGCAATGAATGGCTTGCGAGAGCTTCCTCCGTGATCTCTGAATCACGGAGGAAGCTCTAACCTACAGGGTGGTCGCATTTTCTTCACGCCAGCCGGCATCCACCGCGCTCGAAAATGCTCTAGAAGCTGGCTGACGTGATCCTCGATCCGATCGATGACCATTCATGCACCGCATCGCGGCCCGGAACGATTTGAACCCGAAGCGCCTTCCGACCAAGCCGAACGCAGGTGCCCTCGTGCCAGGCCGATCGTGCGGACAGTGCACGGCTTGCTGCCAAGTTCTTGCGATCGAGGTTCTGTCTAAACCCGCTGGCGTCCTGTGTCGGCATAGCACCGGCACGGCGTGCGGGATCTATCGGGATCGCCCCGAGGTGTGCGTGCGATGGTACTGCCTCTGGCGCAAGATCGGCGCGCTCCCGGATGAACTGAGACCCGATCGATCAGGGGTGGTCTTCGCGATCGAGAGCCGTGCGCCTTGCGCGGATGTCCTCGAAGGGGCCTGCGTCGTCGGCCGCGCCGTGGACGGAGAGGGTGCCCTGGGCAGCGCGGAAGCGACCGAAGCGTTCGCCATGTTCGTCCGTGAGGGGTCGTTCCCGGTGTGGAAGGTGTCCAACCAAGAGGCGACCCTCATGCGCCCCGGCGACCGCACTTAAAGTCCGGTACCGTCGGGGCGCTTCCTCTGCCGAAAGCAGGCTTTTCAGGTGATCTGACCATCTCCCGAAGGAGACGGCATCGCCTCAGGCCGACTGCAGATTGCCGGCGGACAGCTTGCCGCTGCGCTTGTCGGTCTCTTCCTCGTAGGAGAGCTTCTGGCCCTCGATCAGGTTGCGCATGCCGGCGCGCTCGACGGCCGAGATGTGGACGAACACGTCCTTGCCGCCGTCATCCGGCTGGATGAAGCCGTAACCCTTGGTCTCGTTGAACCACTTCACGGTACCGATGCTCATAGACAATTCCTAGACGTCTTGGGCGCACCAAAGCGGCGCACTCACACGCCAAACGAATGATCCCGACGCGACGTTCCGCATAAAGTCGCCCGCTAAGGCGGGGCCGGAGGGCGGTCGGCGTCGCCGAGATCCACGTCGAGGCAGGGGAAGGTCCGGTTGGCGATGGTCTTGGCGAGCACTTAGGTCTTGAGTGTCTGTCCGGCGACATATTGAGTGATGTGAGGGGTTTGTGATTCAAGGCTGCCTGTGTGGAGGCTGCCGATGTGGACGACTGAGAACCGGACCCGCTACGATCGAAGCGAGCTTCGTTATCCGA
>NZ_VRUX01000613.1:0-2446 GCF_008039885.1 Methylobacterium sp. WL103 | reverse complement strand
ACATGCTGGAGCTCGGGCCGACCTCGGACGCCCACCACCGCGACCTCGCCGGCGCGGTCGCCGACCACGCGGTCGACCTCGTCTTCACCGCCGGCACGCTGATGAACCACCTGTTCGAGGCGCTCCCGGTCTCGCGCCGGGGCGTCGCCGCCGCGACTTCGGCCGACCTCGTCGAGCCGCTGGCCGCGATCCTGCGGCCGGGCGACGCCGTGATGGTCAAGGGCTCGAACAGTATTCGCATGGGCCGGATTGTCGAGGCGCTCAAAGCCCGCTACGCGAACCCCCCGGCGCGCCGCGACGCGCCGGCCCCGACCGCCGGGCCGTGACCGGCATCTGATCGTCCGCCGAGGCGCCGGGACCGTTCGCGTCCCGTCGGCGCCCTTCTTCGTGTGAGCCAAGCCGCCGAGCCCCCGGATGCTGTATCTTCTGTCGGACCTGAGCGGCACGCTCTCGGCCTTCAACGTCTTCCGCTACATCACCTTCCGCACGGGAGGCGCGCTGTTCACGGCGGGCCTGTTCGTGTTCTGGTTCGGGCCGCTGATCATCTCGCTGTTGCGCCTGCGCCAGGGCAAGGGCCAGCCGATCCGCGAGGACGGGCCGCAGACCCACCTGCTGACCAAGCGCGGCACGCCGACCATGGGCGGCCTGATGATCCTGGCCGGCGCCATCGTCGCGATCCTGCTCTGGGCCAACCCGCGCAACCACTACGTCTGGATCACGCTCACCGTGACGCTCGGCTTCGGCGCGATCGGCTTCTACGACGACTACCTCAAGGTGACGAAGCAGTCGCACAAGGGCTTCTCAGGCAAGCTCCGCCTCGGACTCGAGGCCCTGATCGCGATCACGGCCTGCTACGCGATCTCGTACTTCTCGCCGTCCACGCTGCAGAACCAGCTCGCCTTCCCGGTGTTCAAGGACGCGCTCTTGAACCTCGGCTGGTTCTACGTGCTGTTCGGCGGCTTCGTCATCGTCGGCGCCGGCAACGCGGTGAACATGACCGACGGCCTCGACGGGCTCGCCATCGTCCCCGTGATGATCGCCTGCGGCACCTTCGGCGTCATCGCCTACCTCGTCGGCAACTCGTTCACCGCGAGCTACCTTCAGGTGAACTACGTGCGCGACACCGGCGAGCTCGCGGTGGTGGCCGGCGCGGTGATCGGGGCGGGCTTAGGCTTCCTCTGGTTCAACGCGCCGCCGGCGCAGATCTTCATGGGCGACACCGGGTCGCTGGCGCTCGGCGGCCTGCTCGGCGTCGTCGCGGTGGCGACCAAGCACGAGATCGTCCTGGCGATCGTCGGCGGCCTGTTCGTCCTCGAGATCATGTCGGTGATCATCCAGGTCGCGTCGTTCAAGCTGACGGGCAAGCGCGTCTTCCGCATGGCGCCGATCCACCACCACTTCGAGCAGAAGGGCTGGAAGGAGCCGCAGGTCGTGATCCGCTTCTGGATCATCGCCGTGATCCTGGCGCTCGCCGGCCTGGCCACGCTCAAGCTGCGGTGACCTGTGGTAGAAGTCGGCTCCGCAACGCCACTCCCACCCCGACCCTCATCCTGAGGTGCGCACGCGAAGCGGGCGCCTCGAAGGAGCCCTCCAGAAACTTCGGTGCGGTCTGGAGGGCTCCTTCGAGGCCCGCTGATGCTGGCACCTCAGGATGAGGGGGAGGGTTGGGACGAGCCCCGATCGCCGACCGGTTCCGAGTTTCCGATGACCCCAATCACCACCTTCGCCGGCCGCGCGGTCGCCTTGTTCGGCCTCGGCGCCTCCGGCCTCGCCACCGCGCTCGCCCTCAAGGCCGGCGGCGCGCAGGTCGTCGCCTGGGACGACAACGCCGACGGCGTGACGAAGGCGGCCGGGCAGGGGATCGAGACCGCGGACTTGCGCGGGGCCGACTGGTCGGGCTTTTCGGCGCTGATCCTCTCGCCCGGCGTGCCGCTGACCCATCCGACGCCGCACTGGACCGTCGCGCTCGCCAAGGCGGCCGGCATCGAGGTCGTCGGCGACATCGAGCTGTTCTGCCGCGAGCGGCGCGCCCTGGCGCCGGGGGCGCCGTTCGTCGCGATCACCGGCACCAACGGCAAGTCGACCACCACGGCGCTGATCGCCCACATCCTGCGCACTGCCGGCCGCGACGTGCAGATGGGCGGCAACATCGGCACCGCGATCCTCTCGCTCGAGCCGCCGGCAGCGAATCGCATCCACGTGGTCGAGCTGTCCTCGTTCCAGATCGACCTGACGCCCTCGCTCGATCCGAGCGTCGGCGTGCTCCTCAACATCACGCCCGACCACCTCGACCGCCACGGCACCTTCGCGCAATACGCCGCGATCAAGGAGCGGCTGATCCAGGGCTCGGACCAGGTCGTCGTCGGGATCGACGACGGGCCGAGCCGCGCCATCGCCGACCGGTTCGCCGAAGGCGGCGCCGACCGGTCGACCCGCATCCACGTGC
>NZ_VRUX01000612.1:0-2464 GCF_008039885.1 Methylobacterium sp. WL103 | reverse complement strand
CGCCCGCGAGCACCAGGGCGGCGTCGCCGCGCCCGGCGATGAAGTCGGCCACGAAGGCGCGGGCGTTGGAGCGGGCGAGCGCGGTGTCGGCGGCGCGCAGGTGTCGGAGCCAGCCGAAGCCGTAGAGCACGTCGGCCCATTCCGGCGAGGGCGGGGTGTAGTCGAACGGCGAGCCGCCGCTCACCGCCAGCGAGCGCCCGGCGAAGACGAACAGCCCGGCATAGATGTCGTCGGCGAAGGTGGCGTCGGAGGTGCGCAGGTCGTGCGGCGCGATGACCAGGCCGGTGACGCGGACGCGGGCGAGGATGTCCGGCGGCGCGGAGAGACGCGCCGAGGCGGCGCGCGCGGTCCGCGCGACCTCGCGCCCGACCAGCCGATACAAGCGCCAGCGATCAGCCCCCCAACGCACGTCGGTCCCCCGAAGGCCGGCGCGCGGAGATCGGCGCCGGTCACTCTCACGATCAAGCTAGAGCGGGCGTCTTAACCATCGGTTTACGATCTGTCATGGGTCGACATGACCGGCGCCGCGGCGTCGGCGGACCGTTTCTCCCTGCCGGGTTGCCCGCTATGCCGCCTGATGGCCACTGAATCCGAGGCTCCGCGAGACGCGCCCGATCGGGCCAAGCTCGTCGCCAACGAGAGCGCCAAGCTGACCGCGACCTACGTGAACGGCGTCGCCATCGCGATTCTGGCCGTCGGCGGCCTCGCGCCCGTCTTCTCGGGGCGACTCGCCGGCATCGACTTCGGAGCCGCGCTCCTGGGCGCCAACCTCCTCCTTTGCGCGACGACGAGTGCGGCCCTACATTGGCTGGGACGCAGGATTCTCAGGACCCTCCGATGAGCGATCCGCACGTTCTCTTGATGTTCGCCTTCCCGATCTGTGGCCTCATGCTCGGCCTCTGGGCGTTCTGGCTGACGCGGCGCGCGCACGACTAGACGGGCCGCAGGACGAAGCTGTTCGTCGCCGGCGCCGGCCGCCTTCTGTGTGAAAACCGAGGAAAGCGGGGACAACCAGGCCGATTCGCCGGTTCGTTGCCGGCAAAGCCTTGAACGGCCTAAGCCGTTTACCCGTCGAGCTTTTTTCTCGCGTATCCAGGATGGCATCCAGCACCTGCCGGGGGGCGGCGTCGATGCAGTTCGATATCACCGAGGATACGACCGGCCTGTGGCTCTGGACGCTGGTCGACGACCGCAACGGGCCCGTCGTGTGCTCGCCCGTGCGGTTCCGGACCCAGGTCCAGGCCTATGCCGACGTCGCCGCGTTCAAGGCGATGGTGTCGGGCGCCGGCGTGCTGGTCGGGAACGGCCCTAAGCGCCGCAGCGCCGGCGACGGCGGCGGGCAGCTCGGCCTGCTCTGAGGGTTACGAAGGCGAAAGCGCGGCGCTGAACGCGCGCAGGTTGCTCCGCATCATGTCGAGATAGGTCGAGGCGGGCCCGCCCGGCCCGGAGAGCGCGTCGGAATAGACCTTGTCGCCGATCCGCGCGCCGCTTTCGCGGGCGACCTGCTGCATCAGGCGCGGGTCGGCGATGGTCTCGATGAACACCGCCGGGACCTTGTCCTGCCGGACCTGGCGGATGATCCGGGCGACGTCCTGCGGGCTCGCCTCGCTGTCGGTCGAGACCCCTTGCGGCGCCAGGAAGGTCAGGCCGTAGGCGGCGCTGAAGTAGCCGAAGGCGTCGTGCGTGGTGATGACCTTGCGGTGGTCGGCGGGAATCCGGGCGAGCGCGGCGCGGATCTCGGCGTCGAGCGCGTCGAGCCTGGCGAGGTAGGCCTCGGCGTTGCGGAGGTAGTCGGCGGCGTGGCCGGGATCGGCCTTCGCCAGCCCGTCGCGGATGTTGGCGACGTAGACCTTCGCGTTGGGAACGCTCTGCCAGGCATGCGGGTCGGCGTCCGCACCCGCCGCGTCGCGGCCGCCCTCGCCGTGGCGATGGTCGTGGCGGCCGGGGATCGTGGCGACGCCGGCCGAGGCGACGACCACGGGGGCCTTCGAGCCCGAGGCGCGGATCAGCCGGTCGATCCAGCCTTCGAAGCCGAGGCCGTTGACGAAGACGATGCCGGCGGCGGCCAGCGTCCGCGAATCGCCCGGCGCCGGGCTGTAGCCGTGGGCGTCGGCATCGGGTCCGACCAGCGTCGTCACCGCGACTGCGTCGCCGCCGACCTGCCGCACGAGGTCGCCGAGGATCGAAAAGGTCGCCACCGCCCGCAGGCGCTCCGCCGCGGAGGCCGGGAGCGCGCCGCCGGCCAAGCTCAGCGCCAAGGCCGACATACGCGCGAAACCTCGCCAGGCTGCAATCCAGGTCCTCATCGTGGTCACGCTCCTCAAGCCGGTCGTGCCTGCTGATAGTGTCATACTGTTACATCGCCAAGCCGCCGGGCGGGACAGACCGGCGAAACACGGACGCGGTCAGGTCCGCACGGAGGCGGCCCGACCGACGAGCCGGCCCCCGCGACGCCCGCCGAGGC
>NZ_VRUX01000611.1:0-2475 GCF_008039885.1 Methylobacterium sp. WL103 | reverse complement strand
CTCGTCTTCCTCACCGGCGGGCAGCGGCGGCGCCTCCTGCCCGTCGGTGAGGAAGACGAGGTCGGTGCCGAGATCGGCAGCGGTCGCGATCGCCCGGTGCAGCCCCGCCGCGATGCGGCTGTCGGCCTCCCAGGCCATGCGCCAGTCGATGGCCGCGATCGCCCCGTCGAGCGGCGCGAAATCGGCGCAGACCTCGATCGGCTCGAACAGCAGGAAGGTCCGCCGCTCGGTGAACAAGCCGAGCGCCACCCGCGAGCCGCAGGGCAGGCCGGCGATTGCTGAGCGGAGCGACGCCTTGGCAGTGTCGAGGCGGCTCGCGGGCGACCCGTCGGCGGCCTTGTCATCGCGGACCGTCATGCTGCCGGTGATGTCGAGGACGGCGAGCATCGCCACGCCGTCTCGGGTGAGCGCCAGCGGCGGGACGACGAGGGTCAGCACCGTGAGTACGAGGGCTCCGGCAAACGCGGAGAAGCGCGGATCGCGCAGGTTCCGGGCCAGATGCGCGTTCACGGGGCACCTCGCGGCTGGCCGGGAATCTCGGTCCAGATCTTCTTCGGCTCGGCCTTCAGATCGTCGCCGCCCTGGCGCTCGATCTCCGGGAAGTCGCGCAGCAGCCGCGAGGCGACGTCGAGATTGTACTTGGCGTCCCAGAAGCCGGGCTGCGCCGTCAGCGCCCGGCGGTAATCGGCTCGTGCGAGGGTGACGAGGGGGCCGGCCGGATCCAGATCGCCGCGGGCCAGTCGCGCGAAGGCTTGGCGTAGGCGCGCGTTGGCGAGCCAATAGCGCCCACGCGCCGCCTCCAGGCTGCCGGCGCGTTCCAGAGCCTCGACCAAGGCCTCGGCCTCCTCGGTACGGTCGCGGGTGGCGAAGAACCGCGCCTTGGCCAGGATCAGCCGCGGCGGCGCATCAGGCCCGACGGCGACCTCACGGCCAGCTTCCAGCGCGACGCGGTCGCGGTCGGCCGAGGCGGCGCGCCACGCGGCCCAGGCGAACCCCGAAGCCGCAAGCCCCAGCACTACCGGCAGGGCGACGAGCAGGCCCGGCCGGAGGCGGCGCCAGAGGCCGGACAGGGCGTCGGTCCAACGGGCGGGACGGACGGCCTGCAACGCGACACTTCTCATGCGGCGAGCCTCCGAAGTGCCTCGACCGCGGCAGCGGCCGGAGGCGCGGGTGCCCGGCGCAGGTCTGCCTCCGCGAGCTTGGCGAGCACCAGCAGCGCGATGCCGAGGCCGGCGGCAGTGTAGGCGAACCCCGAAAGATCCTTGCGCGGGCGGGTCTCGGCATAGGGGATCGGTTCGCGCTCGAGGCCCTCGATCTGTCGGATCGCCTCGGCCACGGCTTCCGGCCCCTCCACCTCGAAGGCGCGGTAGGGCACGCCGAGGCTCTTGAAGAACAGGTCGAGGTGGCGCTCGGGGGCCGCCTGCGGCGTGTCCTCCCCGGCCGGCCGGTCGAGGATCGACGGAGAGTCCTCGGTGCGCAGGAACAGCCAGTAGAGATTCGGGCGGATGCGGGCGAATTCGGCGCGGAGCTGCGCCTGGATCTTCGGGTCGATCACCGCCGCCCCGTCCGAGACCAGCAGGACCACGCGCGAGATCGTGCCGGATTCCGGCCCGAACTGCGACAGCGCCATGCCGAGCCCGCGCGCGACGTTGGTGTAGTCGAGGCCCGGTCGGTCGATAGCGCGGATCGCGGCGCGCACGGCGTCGTGCCGGTCGGTCATCGGCAGCACCAGCATCGGCGCGGTGGAGAAGGCAGCCACCGCGAACTGGTCGTGAGCGCGGGAGCCGACGAATTCGCCGAGCAGGCGCCGCGAGGCCGCGGCCTTGGATTCCTCCCCGCCCGAAGGCTGCCGACCGGCGAAAGTCTCGTTCATGCTGCCCGAGCGGTCGATCAGCATCGAGACCTGTGCGCCGATGCCGATGCGGGTCACCGTCTCCCCACGGCGATACGGGCCGGCGAGCGCCGTCACGAGTCCGGCATTCGCAAGGATGCCGGCGAGCGTCAGGGCGGTGGCGATCATGCGGGACGGGCCGTCGAGGGGCGCCGCCGACAGGGCCGGGACCGCGCTGCGGCGCTGGCCCGAGACCATGAGAGGCAGTAGCGCCAGCGGCAGCAGCCACAGCACGAGGGGCATCGCGAAACCGTAGCGGGCGGCGGTGTCGACGAGTGACTGGTGCATGTCAGGCCCTCCGCTCGTCGGCCGCGAGCCGGCACAGGGTGTCGTCGAGGGCCGCGAAGGACACGAGCGTGCGGGCACCCGCGGTGTCGCGACCGAAGAAGGCGAGGCGCGAGGCGGCGAAGAACGCCTCCAGCCGGGCGGCCTGGGGGGCGAGTGCCGGATGGCGGGCGAGGAAGGCCGACAGGTCGTCGGCGAGCACCCGGCGCCCGTCGGTGGTATCAATGCCGCGATGGAGCGCGAGCAGGCCGTCGCGATAGGCGGCATCCGCGGCCGCGCCCGTGCCGACGCCCGCCTTC
>NZ_VRUX01000610.1:0-2480 GCF_008039885.1 Methylobacterium sp. WL103 | reverse complement strand
ATCACGGCGACGTCGCCGGTGCGAAAGAACCCGTCGGCGGTGGTGGCGGCGGCGGTCTCGTCGGGGCGCTTCCAGTAGCCCTTCATCACCTGCGGCCCGCGCACGCAGATCTCGCCGCGGGTGCCGGGCGCCTGCCGCGAACTGAATGTTCGCCGTCTACGGCGCAGGGGTTACCTGCGTTTCGCGTCACGCGGGTGGCGCTTCGTCGCGGAGCGCCCGACGCAGCACCTTGCCGACGTTGGTCTTCGGCAGGCTCGCCTGCAGCACGACCTTGCGCGGCACCTTGTAGCCGGTGAGCTGGGTTCGCGCGTGGGCGCGGATCGCCTCAGGCGTCAGGTCGGGGTCGCGCACGACGACGTGGGCCACCACCATCTCGCCGGTCTCGGCGCTGGGCGCGCCGACCACGGCGCATTCGAGCACGCCGGGATGGGCGGCGAGCACGTCCTCGACCTCGTTCGGGTAGACGTTGAAGCCGGAGACGAGGATCATGTCCTTCATCCGGTCGACGATCCGCACCTCTCCGTCCGCCTCCATCACGGCGACGTCGCCGGTGCGAAAGAACCCGTCGGCGGTGGTGGCGGCGGCGGTCTCGTCGGGGCGCTTCCAGTAGCCCTTCATCACCTGCGGCCCGCGCACGCAGATCTCGCCGGGGGTGCCGGCCGGCACCGGCATCCCGTCGGGGCCGCGGATCGACACCTCGGTGGAGGGCAGCGGGTAGCCGATCGTGCCGGACCACGTCCCCAGCCGATACGGGTTCACGCAGACCACCGGCGAAGTCTCCGACAGGCCGTAGCCCTCGATGATGGTCTTGCCGGTGACCGCCTTCCAGCGCGCGGCGACCGCGCTCTGCACCGCCATGCCGCCGGCCACCACGTAGTCGAGCTGCGAGAAGTCCACCGTGTCGATCTTCGGATGGTTGTTCAACAGGTTGAACAAGGTGTTGACCCCAGAGAAGTGCGTGAAGCGCGTCTTCGCCAGCGTCTTCACGAAGCCGTCGCCGTCGCGCGGGTTGGGAATCAGCAGGCAGCTGCCGCCGGTGCGCATGAAGAAGAAGAAGCAGCAGGTCAGCGCGAAGATGTGATACAGCGGCAGCGCGGTGACCATCACCCGGCCGGGCGCTTCGATCCCCTCGAACCAGACTTCGCTCTGGACGACGTTCACCATGATGTTGCGGTGTGTCAGCATCGCCGCCTTGGCGATGCCGGTGGTGCCGCCGGTGTATTGCAGGAAGGCGATGTCGCCCTGCGTCACCGGGATTGCAGGCACCTTCAGCCCCCTGCCCTGCCGCAGGGCCGCGTCCAACCGCACCGTCTTGTCCGCAGGCAGGACGAAGGGCGGCACCGCCTTCTTCAGGTGGCGCGAGGCGAGATCCACGACCTTGCCCTTGAGCCCGAGGCCGTCGCCGGGGCCGGCGAGCACCACGCGGTCGAGGGCGACGCCGGGCATCGCCTCGGCGACGGTGTGGGCGAAGTTCTCCAGCACGACGAGGATGCGCGCGCCGGAATCGTTGAGCTGCGCCGACAGCTCGCGCGGCGTGTAGAGCGGGTTGATGTTGACCACCGTGCCGCCGGCGACCAGCACCCCGAAGATCGCGACCGCGTAGGCCGGCACGTTCGGCATCATGATCGCGACGCGGTCGCCCTTGGCAAGTCCCTGCGCGGCGAGCCAGGCGGCCAGCGCGCGGGCGGCGGCGCCCATCGCGGCGTAGGTCATCGAAGAGCCGAAGCACGTCACCGCCGGCCTTTTGGCGAAGCGCGCGGTGCTGATCTCGAACAGGTCGACGAGGGTGCCGAGGCTGTCGGCGTCGATCTCCGCCGGCATGCCCGGCGGGTAGGCGGCGAGCCACGGGCGCGGTGCCCGGCTGTCCTGGATCACGGCGTTTCTCCATCGCGCACGGCATTCTTGGCCGCGCTTATCGGTCTTGCGTGTTCGCTCCCCTTGGATGGGACTGTGCGGGATCGCTCCGCCCGCGGCAAGCGAGCGCAGCCGGCCCCGGGCGGCAGGCGCTGACAGCCGGCGGCTTATGCCATCGCGGCACGCGCCCGTCGGCCGAAGGCCACGACGAGGGCGTGCGGCAGGGCGGCGGCGAGGACCAGCAGCGCGGCGATGCCCGCCTCCGACCCGGTAATGGCCCGGCCCGGCCAGGGTCCGATGCCCTCCGTCCGGCCGAGCCCGAGGAGGGCGGCGGCGAACCACAGGGCGAGGAAACCGCAGAACGCGAACCCGATGCGGGCGCGCCAGCCGGTCCGCGGGCGGAGCCGCCCGGCCGCGAGCCAGCCGAACAGGCCGAGGATCGTGCCGAACAGGAGCGCACCGACCGCGGCCCCGAGGGCGTAGGCGAGCCAGAGCGGCTGGCCGGTGAGAAACGCCATGCTGCCGGTGCCGTAGGCGCCGCGCAGGATCACGCCCCCGAAGGTCGGGTAGAGCGAGGCCAGCAGCAGCGCAGCGATCCCGACGACGCCCCACACCGCCCGGCGCGG
>NZ_VRUX01000060.1:0-14103 GCF_008039885.1 Methylobacterium sp. WL103 | reverse complement strand
GTGCGTCCGGGCGTCGGCGCCCTGGCATGCAACCTTCGAGCCAGGGCGCGGACCGCGTCGCGGCCCGCGCGGCCCTGTTCAGAACACGTGGCGGAGGATGAAGAACAGCACGCCCGCCAGGGTGATCGCCGCCGGCAGCGTCAGCACCCACGCCAGCGCCATGTTGCGCACGGTCGACATCTGCAGCCCGGAGCCGTTGGCCGCCATGGTGCCGGCGACGCCCGAGGACAGGATGTGCGTGGTCGAGACCGGCAGGCCGTAGACCTCGGCCAGGCCGATCGTGCCGGCGGCCACGAGCTCGGCCGAGGCGCCCTGCGCGTAGGTGAGGTGGGTCTTGCCGATCTTCTCGCCGACGGTGACGACGATGCGCTTCCAGCCGACCATGGTGCCCAGCCCCAGCGCCAGGGCGACGCAGACCTTCACCCAGGTCGGGATGTAGCGCGTGCCGTCGTTGAGGAGGCCCGCATAGGCCTTCAGCGTGCCGGCCTCGGCCTCCGAGAAGCTGGCGCCGTTCTTCGGCAGCAGCCGGATCGCGTCGGTGGCGAGGTACATGTCGTTGCGCAGGTTTGAGGTCTGCGCCGCCGGCACCTGCTTGATCGCGCCGTAGTTCTTCACGTTGGCGGCGATGTCGGTGGAGAGTGCGGCCAGCGCGCCGTAGACCGCCGGCTGGTTCAGGTCCTTGGTCTTGAGGGCGTCCGAGACCTCCTTGCGGGCGGCCGCGGCGTCGGGCTGGGCCGTGGTGCCGGCGTGGCTGGCGAACACCGTGCTGGCGTTCTGCGAGGTCTGGATGAAGGCCGGCGTGGTGTCGTCGGCCATGGTGCGGTTGAGGGCGTAGGCAGTCGGCGCGGCGCCGATCAGGATCAGCATGATCAGGCCCATGCCCTTCTGGCCGTCGTTGCCGCCGTGGAAGAACGAGACCAGCGTGCAGGTCAGGATCAGCAGCGAGCGGATCCAGAGCGGGGGCGGCGTGTCGCCCTTCGGCGCCTCGTAGAGGTCCTTGCGCCGCACGGTGAACTTGAGCGCCAGCAGCAGGAGCGCCGCGGCGACGAAGCCGATGAGCGGGCTGAACAGCAGCGCCTTGAACACGCCGAGCGCCTGGGCCCAGTCGACGCCCGAGGTCGCGGAGCCCTCCGGCGCCATCAGCTGGTTGGCGAGCCCGACGCCGATCACCGAGCCGATCAGCGCGTGCGAGGAGGAGTTCGGCAGGCCGAAGGCCCAGGTGCCGAGGTTCCAGATGATCGCGGCGATGAGCAGGGCGAAGATCATCGCGTAGCCGGCGCCGGACCCGACCTGCAGGATCAGCTCCACCGGCAGCAGCGTGACGATGGCGTAGGCCACCGCGCCCGAGGACAGCATCACCCCGAGGAAGTTGAAGGCGCCCGACCAGATCACCGCCACGAGCGGCGGCATCGAGTGGGTGTAGATCACGGTCGCCACCGCGTTGGCGGTGTCGTGGAAGCCGTTCACGAACTCGAAGGCGAGCGCGATCAGCAGGGCGAGCCCGAGGAGGACGAAGGCGCCGATCGCCAGCGGCGACTGGCCGACGGCGTTCATGTCGGCGATCAGGCTGACGACGGCGTAGACCAGGCCCGCCACCAGGACGAGCAGGAAGGCGATGATCCCGCCCGGATGCATGCCGCGATCGAGCGTCGGACCCGAGGCGCGCCGCGGTTCGGCGCCCACCCGGGGCGGCGTCAGGCTGGCGGAATCGGACATGATGGATCTCGACGGCGATCGGAGTTCAGCCGCCTTCGGATAGGCGCCGCGCATGACGGTCCGGTGACGCCGTGCGCACGGACGGCCGATCCGCGCGGGACGGCGCGGTTACGACTCCCCGAAAGCCTGAAGACCGGTCGCGCGCTCAGTGCCTGCGCGGGCGGCGGGGCGCCGTCGCCGGGGTCTTGTCGCGGTTCTCCTCGACGAGCTTGCGCCAGCGGTCCAGGCGGTCGGGGTCGAGGGCGCCCTCGGCGATGGCGGCCTGCACCGCGCAGCCGGGCTCGTGGGCGTGGGTGCAGTCGCGGAACCGGCAGTCGGGCGCCAGCTCGGTGATCTCGGCGAACAGCGTCTCGATCCCCTCCGCGGCGTCGCTGACGTGGAGCGTGCGCATCCCCGGCGTGTCGATCACCCAGCCGCCGCCCGCCATCGCGTGCAGCGAGCGTGCCGTCGTGGTGTGGCGCCCCTTGGCGTCGTGCTCCCGGATCGCGCCGGTCTCCTGCGGCGCGTCCTGGCCGGGCCCGGCCAGCGTGTTGACGAGCGTCGACTTGCCGACGCCGGACGAGCCGACCAGCGCCACGGTCTGCCCGGGCCCGCACCAGGGCGCCAGCGCCGCCGCGGCGTCCGGGCTGCGCGGGTTGACGCCGACCACCGACAACCCGCGCTGGAGCGCTGCGGCTTGCCGGCGGTAGGCCTCGACGTCGTCGGTCAGGTCGCCCTTGGTGAGGAGGATCACCGGATCGGTGCCGCCCTGGTTGGCGAGCGCGAGGTAGCGCTCCAGGCGGGCCGGGTTGAAGTCGGCGTTGCACGAGGTGACGACGAACAGGGTGTCGACGTTGGCGGCCGCCACCTGCGGGACCTTGCCGCCTTCGGTGCGCCGCTGCAGCACGGTCCTGCGCGACAGCCGCCGGTGCAGGGTCAGGGTCCGCGGGTCGGCCAGGACCCAGTCGCCGACCGTCACGTCGCCGGTGCTGGCGTGGACCGGCAGCAGCAGCTCGACGGGGCCGGCGGTCGACAGGGCGGTCAGGCGGGAGCGGTGGACCAGGGCGATCCGCATCGGCGCGAAGTCGGCCTCGGCCGGCGCGCGCTGGTCCTCGAAGAAGTCGGACCAGCCGAGGCTGGCCGCGCCTTCGGTCGGCAGGGGAGCGCCTGGGGATGACAAGGCCGCGCCTGCGGCCGGGAGGGCGTGGGGATGATCGGTCACGGCTTCAGCCCATGACACGGCGCCGGCCGGCTGACCAGCGAGCCGCGGACCGGCCGAACTCGCCGAGGAGACCCGGCGACCGCCCGCGGTTGGCGTTCCGGCCCCGCCCGACTGAATGCAATATTCTCTCGGCCGACGAGCGAGTTAATTTCAACGTCCCGACAAATAATGTTCGTTTGCAGGGTGGCGCCGGCTTGCCCTAACCTCCCCGAATGCGGTTTCGCGCGGCCATCCCGTCGCGATCCGTCAAGAATAGAGCCTGACCCAACAGGCGCCGCCGAACAGCGGCAACGAGACCGGAACGGTCGTCGGCAGGGAGAGTGGCGTGAAGAAGAACAAGATCGTCAGCGCCGACGAGGCGATCGCGCTCATCCGCACCGACGACGTCGTCACGACGACCGGCTTCGTGCAGAGCTGCATCCCCGAGGCGCTGCACGCCGCCCTCGAGAAGCGCTTCGTCGAGACCGGCGCGCCCGGCAACCTCACCCTGATCATGACGGCGGGCGCCGGCGACAGCAAAGGGCTGGGCACCGGGCGCCTCCACCACGAGGGCCTGCTCGGGCGGGTGATCGCGGCGAACTTCGGGCGGATGCCGAAGGTGGCGCAGGCCGCCCAGGACAACCGCATCCGCGGCTACAACCTGCCGCAGGGCGTGATCTCTCAGCTCTACCGCGCCTGCGCGGCCGGCCAGCCGGGCCTGTTCTCGAAGGTCGGCCTGCACACCTACGTCGACCCGCGCCACGGCGGCGGCCGGGTGAACACCCTGACCACCGAGGAGATCGTCAAGGTCGTGGAAGTCGAGGGCGAGGAGTGGCTGTTCTACCGGGCCACCAAGATCGACGTCGCCTTCATCCGCGCCACCAGCGCCGACCCGTCGGGCAACCTCTGCGTCTCCAAGGAGGCGCTGACGCTGGACAACCTCGCCCAGGCGATGGCGGCGCGCAACAACGGCGGCATCGTCATCGCGCAGGTGGAGCGCATCGTCGAGCAGGGCTCGATCAAGCCCAAGGACGTGCGCGTGCCGGGCATCCTGGTCGACTGCGTCGTGGTGGCGCCGCCCGAGCACCACCGCATGAATTACGGCGTCCAGCACGACGCGGCGCTCGCCGGCGAGATCCGCGTGCCGGTGACCGGCCTCAAGAAGATGACGCTCGACGCGCGCAAGATCATCGCGCGCCGCGCCGCGTTCGAGCTGCCGCCGAACGGCGTGGTCAACCTCGGCGTCGGCGCGCCCGAAGGCATCTCGTCGGTCGCCAACGAGGAGAAGGTCACCCCCTACATCACCCTGACGACCGAGGCCGGGGCGGTGGGCGGCGTGCTGGCCTCGGGCTCGAGCTTCGGCGCGGCGACCAACGCCGACGCGATCATCGACCAGAACCAGATGTTCGACTTCTACGACGGCGGCGGCCTCGACATGACCTGCCTGGGGCTCGCCGAATGCGACGGCGCCGGCAACGTCAACACCAGCCGCTTCGGCGGCCGGCTCAACGGCTGCGGCGGCTTCATCAACATCTCGCAGAACGCCCGCAAGGTGGTGTTCGCCGGCACCTTCACCTCCGGCGGCCTCGTCACCGAGATCGACGAGGGGCGCCTGCGGATCGTGCAGGAGGGGCGCTCGCGCAAGTTCGTGGCGGCCGTCGAGCAGAACACCTTCAGCGGGCCGTTCGCGCAGGAGCGCCGCCAGCCGGTGCTCTACGTGACGGAGCGCTGCGTCTTCAACCTGACGCAGGCCGGGCTGGAGCTGATCGAGGTGGCTCCGGGCATCGACATCGGCCGCGACATCCTCGCCCACATGGACTTCACGCCGGTGATCGAGAACCCGATCCCGATGGACCTGCGCATCTTCCGCGACGAGCCGATGGAGCTCCTGGCCGACCTCCTGAACCTCAACCTGCCCGACCGGGTCAGCTACGACCCGGGCCGAAACCTGCTCTTCGTCAACCTCGAAGGCTGGCAGGTCCGCTCGAAGGGCGACATCGACGCCCTGCGGCAGGTGCTCGAGACCGCCTGCCTGAAGGCCGGGCAGCGGGTGAACTCGGTGGTCAACCACGACGGGTTCCGCATCGGCGAGAACCTCTACGACGACTACGCCGAGATGATCGAGTACCTGTCGAAGTACCACTACCTCACGACGACGCGCTACGCGACGAGCGCCTTCCTGCGCCTGAAGATGCAGGAGGCCCTGAGCCGCCGCGGCCTCGCCCCGCACGTGTTCGAGCGCCGCTCGGAGGCCCACGCCTTCCTCGAAGCCGCCGAGCGCGAGGCGGCCGCGCAGCAGGCGTTGGCCGACGTCATCCCGTTGCGCGCCGCCAGCTGACCCACGGTCCGGCGGTCGTCCGGGCCGGCTTCGGCCTGAGACCCACGCAGGCGGAACAGGGCCGGTGAGCGCCGGCCCGATCGCGGTCGCACATCCGCCCGTGGCGGGATGGCATCGTCCGGGTGGACAAGGCGGCCTTTTCACGCTTCCTAGACGGCTTCTCCCGGACGGCCCGCGGATGGCATATTCGGGATGACGGTGGCGGTGGCGGAAGGGTCATGATGGGTCCGGCGAACGAGTATCCTTGGGAGAAGGCCTCCGAGCCGGCGCCGGCCGCCGAGAGCCATCTCGCGAACGTACTGCGGCTGGTCGGCACGTCCGGCGGCAGCGTCGCAGCCGTCCCGGCGCGGCCTTCGCCGTCGCAGGATTGGTCGAAGCTGATCGATTGCGTCCGTCACGCGGCCCATCAGACCCGCGCGGTCGAGGCCGCGGTCCAGAAGAAGGAGATGCACGTCCAAGAGGTTCTCGAACGCGTCCGCGAGGATGTGAAGAGCGCCGGAGAGCGCGTCCGGGCGGCCGAGGCGCGGGTGGTCGAGATCCAGAGCCGAACCGATGCCCTGCTCAGGGCCGCGGACGAGCGGGTGGCTGCGGCGGAGGAGCGGGCGCGCATCGCCGAGGACTGGCTGTCCCGCGTCTACGACACGATCGCGAGCGAGTTCGGCCTGGATCCGGACCTGAAGCGGAGTGCCTGATGGCCCCTGTCGCGCGACGTCCCGCGGCCGCGCCGATGGCGGATGAGCCGGATGTCCGGACGGCCGAGGCCGGGCGCGGCCGTTCGAGGGTCGCGGCCGATGCGACGGCGGCGAACACGGTCGTTCCTCTGTTCGCGGCTCCGGAGGTCGCGGGCGGACCGTCCGGACCGGGTCAGGTGGTCGATTGGCCGTCGGCCATCGCGCAGATCCGCGAGGCCGGCGCGCACCTTCGCCGGATGCACGACGTCGCGCAGGCGATGTCCCGGCACGCGCGGGCGATGATCCGCCGCAGCCTTGATCAGACGGAGGAGGCCGAGCGGCGAGCCCACACCGCCGAAGCCGCGGCCGTGGCGGCCAGCCTGCGCGCCGACGGGGCGGAGGAGCGGCTTCGGCAGGCCGAGGCGCGGGCGCGGCTTGCGGAGGATCGCGCCGCCATCGCGGTGGCCGCGGAAGCCGAAGCGCAGATCTGGCTCAGGCGAACCTATGCCTGCCTGAAGGCCGAGTCTTCGAACACCGAGTCTTCGAACACCAAGCCCGCGAAGGGCGACACGCAGACCCGGTGAAGCGATCCCGAGGGTCCGGGGCGATCGGCGCCGAGGGGAACCTTCAGGATGCGGAAAACTCGTCGCTGATGATGCCCTGAAGGCGCACGAGCCAGTCCTCGGCGGTCTGCGCCCGCTCTTCCGCGGCGAGGGTCTTCCGGTCCGCATCCGCGGCTCGGGTCCTGGCCGCCTCGCACTGCATCGCCGAGGCGTCCTTCGCGATCCTCGCCTCGGTGAGGGCGGCCTGAAGTTCGGTAACCTCCCGGCGCAACACGACGATCTCGTAGTGCAATGCGTCGATGTCCGCCGCGAACGCCTCGCGTTCCCGCTGGACTTGATACACCAGCTTGTTGGCCTGGATCTGGATGGTCTGCCGCCATGCCTCGAGGCGGTGCATGCCCTCGCTGGCCTGGGCGATGAGCCTGAGCGCCGTTTCGGGATCGAACCCCGCCGATCGCGAAGGCACGTAGAGGACGACGGAGCCGCTCTTTCCGGCCTTCGAATTGTCCGACACCATGAAATCCGACACAGGCGGGGGGCTCGCTCAGCCGGCGGCGTCGGCGTGCGACGAATCCGTTTCCTGCGCCTTCCTCTGGCCGAAGGCCGCGAACACCGCATCGTGCAGGCGCACCAGCCAGGCCTCGGCGTCACCAGCCCGCGCCTCGGCGTCGCCGGCGCGGGTCTCGGCGAGGCGGGCCCGTTCCTCCGCGCGCGCCAACTTCTGTTCCCCGGCCGCGATCTGCTGGTTGAGGCGACGCATCTCCTCGGAGGCCTGCGTGACCACGTGGTTGAGCTGCGCTTCCAGTTCGGCGGCTCTCTGCTCGCCGATGCGGATCGCCTCGCTGGCCTCCTGGATGAGATCGATGGCGGAGGACCATTCGCGCAGGGGGGCGCCGCCCCCTTCGGGCGCGCCCGCCGCCTCGCCGCCCGCCGTGTTCTCGAACGACGGCAGAAGGCTGACGATCTTCTCGCCCGGCTTGCCCGCGTTGACCTGCCACGCGCGCAGCATCATCGCGGACCCCGAAGACGACGACGCATCCTTTTGAGCAGTGTCGGACATGGCGAATTCCCGGATGATCGGTTGGGGATAGAGCCGTTCCTTGTCGCGCTGCAAGCGGGAGCGGCTCTAGGTCTCTGTTATGACGTGCTTTCTTTCGCAGGACCGGCGTCCACGTCCGCGGAAAGAACGCTAGCTGGCTTGGTCCGGATGCAGGAACGGACGCACGTTGCTCGGTTCCTGCGGGGCGGCATCGGGGCCCGGCCGCCCCATGTCCTCCTCCATGCCGCGCCAGCCGCGCCCGGAGCGCTTGAGGGCCTCGTACTGCTTCTGGAGCGTGACCCGGGTCTCCCGGGCGATGTCCAGCGCGCCCTGCACGAGGGCGCGTTCCGAGCGCTCGTTCTGGAGATCCTCCGTCAGGCGGCGCGTCGTCGTCTCGAACTCCGTCCGTGCGGCTTCCTGGCGATGAACGATCTGCTCGATCCGCTCGGTGAGGGCCGCGTTGCGCACGCCTGCCTGCTCCAGGGCGGCATCCTTCGCGGCCAGCGCCTTGCTGAGCATGTCGCATCGCGCATCGAGTTCCGCGCGCAGGCGCTGCATCTCGAGGAAGCGTTCCGTCTGACGGGCCAGATCGCTCTGGAGGGAGTCGAGGCGCCGTTCCGCGGTCGTGCGGGCGATGCTCGCCTCCTTGAAGTTGCGGTCGGCGATGCGATGCGCCTCGTCCTTCTCGCGCAGCTGATTGCGCGATTGCGTGAGCAGCTGCTCATGGGAATCGGCCCGGTTGGTCGCCGCCTCCAGCTTCATCGCCAAGCCCGCACGCTCGGTGCGCAGCGTCGTCATCTCGGCTTCGTGCTGCGCCTCGTTGCGCTCGCGCAAAGCCGTCTCGGCGGCGAGCTGGGCTTCGACGGCGCGCAGGCGCTGCCGTTCGCCCTCCGCGATCCCTTCCAGGTTCCGGTGCCGGGCCGCCAGCTCCGAGAGCTGCCCGGCCTGCTCCTCGCTCAGCCCCTGGAGCCTACGGCTTTCCTGCTCCAAGGCACTCAGGCTCTCCCGGGCGCCCAGCAGATCGTGTTCTGATCGCGCGAGGGCGCTGTCAGCGGCCTGAGCCTCCAGGCGAAGCGCCTTGTTCTCGCCGGTCAGGGCCTTGGTCTGCTCGATCTCCGCGAACAGTTGACGGTCCAGGTTCTCGATGGCGAGCGTCTTGTCGCGCAGTTCCACGCGTTGCGTGGCCACCGTCGCCTCCCCGGCCTGCAGATGATCCTCGGCCCGGCTCGCGCGGGCCAGCGCATCCGACAGTTCGCCCGCCAGGGTCGAGATGCGCGTCGACAGCTCTGCGACTTCGAGGCGGATCGTGCGTCCGGACTGGAATTCCTGGGCCAGCGACGTCTCGAGTTCCGCGATGCGCATGCTGGCGCGCGGGAGTTCGTCGCTGATGCTGATGATCGGCTCGAGGATCGACGAGAAGTCGTCCTGCAGCGTGCGGAGGTCGTCCAGGCGATCGACCATCGCCTCGATCCGCTGCCGGACGATCTCGTCGCGCTGGCCGATCGAGTCGAGCGAGGAGCGGAGGGTTTCCGACTTGGGCTTGGCGCGCTCGGTGGAGGCGGCGGCGCGGACGTCGGCCTGCGGCAGGCCTCGATCGGCCCGGGCAGCCCGTTCGGACGCCTCGCGCTGGGGCGAGGGGGAAGGCGAGGGAGCGGGCGGTGTCGGCGACAGCACGTTTCGGAAGGACGTCCAAGCCATCGCAGCGACACTTCTCCACGGCATGCCGGCCCGTTGCGAGCCTTCTGCCGCGCATAGCTAGCACTTTTTCTACAAATTAAAAAGCATGACAGTAAATTTTCGACGAAACGGCGCATGCAATATCAGAGAAAGGCATTGCCAACATTCAAGTTTTCCCAAGTCAAAACGTCCGACCGACGCTGAGCAAGGTTATGACTTGCTCGACGAGAGACTTATTCTCCTGTGGAAAAGGCGGGATCGCTTTCAGATCTGAAGAGTGCGGCCACGCCGAGACATCTCGGCGAACCTGCAGCGTTCCGTGGTTCGACCGCCGCCGCACCCTGGATAAGTCTTACACGTCGAGGTTCGCCACGCTCAGCGCGTTCTCCTGGATGAACTCGCGGCGGGGCTCGACCACGTCGCCCATCAGCTTGACGAAGAGGTCGCCGGCCTCCTCGGTATCCTTGACCTTCACCTGGAGCAGCGAGCGGATGTCGCGGTCGAGCGTCGTCTCCCAGAGCTGCTGCGCGGTCATCTCGCCCAAGCCTTTGTAGCGCTGGAGCTGCAGCCCCTTGCGGCCGAAGGCCATCACCGCCTCGAACAGGGCGGCCGGCCCGTGCAGGACCGTCGACTCGCCCTTGCGCGAGAACGTCACCGGCTCGCCGTAGATCTCGCGGAGCGCGTCGGCGCGGTCGACCAGGCGCCGCGCCTCCTGCGAGGCGATCAGGCCGGCGTCCAGCGTCGCGACCTGGCGCACGCCGCGCAGAGTCCGCCCGAAGACGTAGCCGCCGTCGGCCGCCTCGCCCTGCCAGCCCTGCTCGATGTCGTCGGCGATGGCGTCGAGGCGCTTGGCCGTCACGTCGGCCAGCACCTCGGCCTCGCCGGCATGCTCGGCCGCCTCCGGCCGGAACGCGCCGGCCAGCACCGCCTGCTCGACGACCGAGCGGTCGTAGCGGGTGTGGAGGTTCAGCAGGATGCCGCGGAAGGCGCGGGCCTCCTCGACCAGGGTCTTGAGCTGCGGCCCGCCGAACGCGGCGCCCGACGCCAGCGTCAGCGTCGCGCCCTCGACGCCCTGGTCGATCAGGTAGTCCTCGAGCGCGCGCTCGTCCTTGAGGTAGAGCGCCTTGCGGCCGCGCTCGGCTTTGTAGAGCGGCGGCTGGGCGATGTAGAGGTGCCCGCGCTCGATCAGCTCCGGCATCTGCCGGAAGAAGAAGGTCAGCAGCAGGGTGCGGATGTGCGAGCCGTCCACGTCCGCGTCGGTCATGATGATGATGCGGTGGTAGCGCAGCTTGTCCGGGTTGAAGCCCTCGCGGTCGGTCGAGGACCGCCCGATCCCGGCCCCCAACGCGGTGATCAGCGTGCCGATCTCGGCCGAGCCCAGCATCCGGTCGGCGCGCACGCGCTCCACGTTGAGGATCTTGCCCCGCAGCGGCAGCACCGCCTGGAACGTCCGGTCGCGGCCCTGCTTGGCCGAGCCGCCGGCCGAGTCGCCCTCGACCAGCAGGATCTCGCACTTGCTCGGGTCGCGCTCCTGGCAGTCGGCGAGTTTGCCCGGCAGCGAGGCGATGTCGAGCGCGCCCTTGCGGGTCACGGTCTCGCGGGCCTTGCGCGCGGCCTCGCGGGCGGAGGCGGCCAGGATCACCTTGCTCATCACCGAGCGGGCCTGGGACGGGTTCTCCTCGAGCCAGTTAGACAGGCCCTCGTTGAGCACGTTCTCCACCGCCGGGCGCACCTCGGAGGAGACGAGCTTGTCCTTGGTCTGGGACGAGAACTTCGGGTCCGGCACCTGCACCGAGATCACTGCGGTCAGGCCCTCGCGGCAATCCTCGCCGGTGAGGGTGATCTTCTCGCGCTTGGCGATGCCGGAGGATTCCGCGTAGCCGGTGACCTGGCGGGTCAGCGCGGCGCGGAAGCCCGCCATGTGGGTGCCGCCGTCGCGCTGCGGGATGTTGTTGGTGAAGGGCAGCACGGTCTCGTTGAACGAGTCGTTCCACCACAACGCCACCTCGACGCGGATGCCGTCGCGCTCGGCGCGCACCATCACCGGCTTGCTGACCCCGTCGATGGGTTTGCGCGAGCGGTCGAGGTAGCGCACGAACGCCTCGATCCCGCCCTCGTAGTACAGCTCCTCGCGCCGGTGCTCGGCGTGGCGCGCGTCGGTGAGCACGATCCGGACGCCGGAATTGAGGAAGGCGAGCTCGCGCAGGCGCTTCTCCAGCGTCGCGAAGTCGAACTCGATCATCGTGAAGGTGTCGGTCGAGGGCAGGAAGCTGACCTCGGTTCCCTTACGCCCCTCGCCGGGGCCCTCCACCTTGAGCGGAGCCACGGCGTCGCCGTGGCGGAACTCCATCGTGTGCTCCTTGCCGTTGCGCCAGATGCGCAGGCGCAGCCATTGCGACAGGGCGTTGACGACCGAGACGCCGACGCCGTGCAGGCCGCCCGAGACCTTGTAGGAGTTCTGGTCGAACTTACCGCCGGCGTGCAGCTGGGTCATGATGACCTCGGCCGCCGAGACGCCCTCCTCCTTGTGGATGTCCACCGGGATGCCGCGGCCGTTGTCCGAGACGGTGCAGGAGCCGTCGGCGTTCAGCGTCACGGTGACGAGGTCGGCGTGCCCCCCCAGCGCCTCGTCGATGGCGTTGTCCACCACCTCGTAGACCATGTGGTGGAGGCCAGAGCCGTCGTCGGTGTCGCCGATATACATGCCTGGGCGCTTGCGCACCGCATCGAGGCCCTTGAGCACGCGGATCGATTCCGCGCCGTAGGCGTCGACGAACTCGGCGGGTGGCACGGCGCCCTGGGACGGGTCGTTCGGGTTCTGGTCAGACATCAAGGTCCTCGGGCAGGCGGGTCTGAGCGCGAGGGTCCGGCGCCCGCTTGGGAGCAGCCCCGCCTGCGATTCGATCAGTCCGCCCCATATAGGCGTTCCGCCTTGAAATTGCATCGTTTCCGGGCACGCACGGCCAAGCTCGTTCCCGTGTTCTGACCGCGCCGCGTTAACGCCGGGTTAGACCTGAATCCCGCCCGCCGTCGCCACGTCGAGCCGGGCGACCGCGTCCGGCGAAAGCCGCAGGGTCACGGCGCCGACGAGCTCGTCGAGCTGGGCCGTCGAGGTCGCGCTGGCGATCGGCGCGGTGACGCCGGGCCGGGCCATGATCCAGGCGAGCGCCACCTGCGCCGGGGTGGCGTCGTGCTCGGCGGCGACCGCGTCGAGGACGCCCAGCAGCGCAAAGCCCTTCGGCGTCAGGTACTTGGAAACCCGGTTCTCGCGGGCGCGGCCGGCGGCGGATTCCGCCGAGCGGTACTTGCCCGTGAGGAAGCCGGCCGCCAGCGAGAAGTAGCCGATGACGCCGAGCCCCGCCTCGCGGCACAGGGGCTCGAGATCGGCCTCGTAGCCGCGCTCGGCGAGGCTGTAATCGGGCTGCAGGCATTCGTAGCGCGGCAGGCCCTCGCGCTCCGAAATCGCCAGCGCCTCGCGCAGGCGAACGGCCGAGAAGTTCGAGGCGCCGACCGCCCGGACCTTGCCCGCCTGGATCAGGCGTTCGTAGGCGCGCAGCGTCTCCTCCTGCGGGGTCGCCGCGTCGTCCGCATGCGACTGGTACAGGTCGATCCGGTCGGTCCGCAGCCGGCGCAGCGACGCCTCGCAGGCCTCGGCGATGCGCGCGGGCGCAAGGCCGGTGCGGCCCTCGCCCATGTCCATGCCGACCTTGGTCGCCAGCACGATCCTGTCGCGCAGGCCGCGCGCGGCGAACCAGCGCCCGATCACCGCCTCCGACTCGCCGCCGGCATGACCGGGCGCCCAGCGCGAGTAGACGTCGGCCGTGTCGACGAAGTTCAGGCCCGCCTCGACCAGGCGGTCGAGGATCGCGAACGACGTGGTCTCGTCGGCCGTCCAGCCGAAGACGTTGGCGCCGAGGCACAGGGGGGCGACGGCGAGGCCGGAGCGGCCGAGGGGGCGCTGTTCCATCGCGCTCAACCCTGCAGGAACGGGTTCGAGACCCGTTCCTCGCCGAGCGTCCCGGTGGGGCCGTGGCCGGGGATGAAGGCGAGGTCGTCGCCGAGCGGCAGCACCTTTTCCTTGATCGCGCGGATGAGCTGGTCGTGGTTGCCGCCCGGCAGGTCGGTGCGTCCGACCGAGCCCTTGAACACCACGTCGCCGACCAGCGCGAAGCGCGCATCGCGGCTGACGAAGACCACGCTGCCGGGCGAATGTCCCGGCGCATGCAGGATGTCGAAGGCCAGCGGGCCGACGGTGACCGCGTCGCCCTCGTCGAGCCAGCGGTCCGGCGTCACGACGCGGGCGCCGTCGATGCCGTAGTTGGCGCCGGTCTCGGGCAGCGAGTCGAGCAGGTAGCGGTCGGCCTCGTGCGGGCCCTCGATCGGCACGCCCAGGCGCTCGCGCAGCTCGGCCGCGCCGCCGGCATGGTCGATGTGCCCGTGCGTCAGCAGGATCTTCTCCACGCGCACGCCCTGCTCGGCGATGGCCGCCTCGATCCGGTCGAGGTCGCCGCCGGGGTCGACGACGGCGCCGACCTTGGTCGCCGCGTCCCAGATCAGGGTGCAGTTCTGCTGGAAGGGCGTCACCGGGATGATCCCGACGCGGGGCGTGCCTGGCATGGTCGTCCGTTCACGAAACTGGAGGGCGCGAGGTCCACACGTTCTAGCCCGTATCGGATCGAGCCGCACCCCACGGACGCTTGTATCCGAAATGCGACGGCTGGGCCGATTCACCGGCGCCCCGCCGGACTCCGCTGGTTGGTTGACCGCGCAACCGATACAACCTTGTGCGCAATCCTATGTCGTCCCGCGGATCCGCCCGTGCCTGTGTCCGTGCCGCCCGCACTCCTCGACGCCGCCGCACGGCCGCCGGCCGCGCCGCGCGTCGAATGAGGGCGTTCCGGCATCCGGGGCCAAGCGCC
>NZ_VRUX01000609.1:0-2480 GCF_008039885.1 Methylobacterium sp. WL103 | reverse complement strand
GCGGAAGGGTCCGACCGGACCGCGGGCACTCCCGCTTCACCAGGGCTCGCCGCCGAAACCCCGGCGGCGCGTGGGCCATCCGAGCCGGGCGGCGGCGCCGACGTGTTCGTTCCGGAGGTCAGGACCGCCACGATCGCGCGCGGCGACAGCCTATGGGAGATCAGCCGGCGCACCTACGGCGCGGGCGACCGGTACTCGGTGATCTACGACGCCAACCAGGACCAGATCCGCGATCCCGACCTGATCTATCCCGGGCAGATCTTCGTGCTGCCGAGCGAGGGCGCGCCCGAGGCCGGACCGGCCGGGGAGCGCGGCTGACGGCCTGAGCGGGCTTTCGATCCCGGGCCTCGCCCGAACGGGCCGGTCCGCCTCAAGAATTGCTGGAACCGCGCGGGGACGACGCTGTTTCGCGCTTCGATTTCGCGGGTGATCGAGAAGGTGGGCCAAGGTGGTTGCGGGCGTCGACAGGCACGAGCTTCGGCAGATCGTCGCCGGCCTCAGCGAGGGGGTGATCCTGGTCGAGCCCGACCAGACCATCGCCTACGCCAACGCGGCCGCGCTGGCGATGCACGGGGCCGAGACGCTGGGCGAGCTCGGCGAGACCGTGGAGATCTACCGCGAGCGCTTCGCCCTGCGCTACCGCAACAACCACACCCCGAACCAGTACCCGATGGAGCGGGTCGTCTCCGGCGAGCGCTTCCACGACGTCATCGTCGACGTGAAGCGCACCGACCGGCCCGGCGTCGACTTCGTCCACTCCCTGCGCAGCCTGGTGGCGACCGACCGCGAGGGCACCCCGAGCTGCCTCGCCCTGATCCTCAAGGACGTCTCGGAGCAGTTCGAGGCCGAGGACCGGTTCGAGACCACCTTCAACGCCAACCCGGCACCGGCCGTGATCTGCCGGCTGTCGGACCTGCGCCACGTCAAGGTGAACGTCGGCTTCCTGGAGATGACCGGCTACACCCGCGACGCCGTGATCGGCCGCAGCGTCTACGAGGTCGACGTGCTGGCCAACGCCCGCAACCGCGACCTCGCGATCAACCGGCTGAACGAAGGCGCCACCATCCCGCAGATGGAGGCCTGCCTCGACCTGCCGGACGGCGGCACCCGCTTCGTCATCGTCGCCGGCCAGCCGATGGAGCTCGGCGACGAGCCGTGCATGCTGTTCACCTTCGCCGACCTGGAGCTGCGCAAGAAGGCCGAGACCGCGCTCCGCCAGAGCGAGGAGCGCTTCGCCAAGGCGTTCCGCCTGACGCCGGTGCCGACGCTGATCGCGCGCGCCGAGGATTTCGCCGTCACCGGCGTGAACGAGGCCTTCGCCCGCGTCTTCGGCTACGCGGCCGACGCGATGGTGGGGCGCTCGCCCGGCGAGATCGGCCTCTGGGTCCACGATGCGGCGCGGACCCGGTTCGAGACCGCGTTGCTGCGCACCGGCTTCGTACTCGGGCTCGAGGTCTGCCTGCGCCACCAGGACGGGACGAGCCTCGATTGCCTCGCCTCGGCCGAGCGCGTCGAGATCGGCGACACGGCCTTCGCCCTCATCGTCCTGCAGGACATCACCGCGCGCAAGCGCAGCGAGCGCGAGATGTTCGAGGCGGTCGAGGCGGCGATGGCCGACACGTCCTGGTTCAGCCGCGGGCTGATCGAGAAGCTCGCCAACCTGCGCCGGCCGGGCACCGACCACCGGGACGGCATCGCCCCGAACCTCACCGTGCGCGAGCGCCAGATCCTCGACCTGATCTGCCAGGGCCTGGGCGACGAGGCGATCGCGCAGCGCTTGAACCTGTCGCGCAACACGGTGCGGAACCACTCCGCCTCGCTGTACCGCAAGCTCAACGTCCACAAGCGCACGGAAGCGATCGTCTGGGGCCGGGACAACGGCTTCCCGCTGTCGCCGCCTGACAAAAAATGACCGTCCAACCAGCACGTCTGCATCATTGCCTCGCCGGATCGGCGGGCCATCTCAGGCTTCGACGTCATCCTGGCCGCCGCGGAGATCCAGCATGAGCACGCAGAAGACATCCGAGCACGCCGACAAGATCAAAGGCTCGGTCAGGGAGGCGATCGGCAAGCTGATCGGCGACGGACAGGTCGAGACCGAAGGCAAGGATCAGCAGAAATTACCGAGCGACGGCGTGAAACCAAAGACCCGGTCCAAGCCGTAGCCTCACCCGTATCGCTCATTCCCCTCGAAAACCTAACGTAGGATAAGAACATCATGGTCGACACGGATCGGATCACGGGCGCCGCCAAGGAGTTCGGCGGCAAGGTGCAGGGCGCGGTCGGCGACCTCACCGGCTCGAAGCGCGACTCGGTCGAGGGCCGCGCCCGCGAGGCGCAGGGCGCCGCCGAGAACCTCTACGGCCAGGCCAAGGACACCGTCCGCGACGCCGCCGAGACGGTGGCCGACACCGCCCGCGACCTCGGCGGCCGCGTCCGCGACGCGGTCGGCAACCTCGTCGGGTCGGACGACGTCGAGG
>NZ_VRUX01000608.1:0-2481 GCF_008039885.1 Methylobacterium sp. WL103 | reverse complement strand
ACGTGGGCGCGGGCGCGGGCCGCGTCGAAAGGCAGGCGCCCCTCCACCGCCGCCTGCATCAGGGCGGCGAGGCGCTCGATGCGGTCCGGCGCATCGAGGTCGAAGTAGCTCGCCGCGTCGCCGCCCGATTCGGGGATGGCGGTGACGTTCGAGGCGATCACCGGCGTGCCGAGCGCCAGGCTCTCCAGAACCGGGATGCCCCAGCCCTCGCCGGCGCTCGGGAACACCAGGGCGGCGGCGTTGGCGTAGAGGTCGCCGAGGCCGCGGTCGTCGATTCCGGCCACGTGCACCACGTCCGCCATGGACGAGAGCCGCGCCAGCGTCTCCGGGTTCTCCCCGTCGGGCTTGCCCACCACCACGAGGCGGGCGGCGCCGGGGGTGAGCCGCGCGAAGGCGTCCAGCGTCAGCGCGAGGTTCTTCCGCGGCTCCAGCCGCCCGACCATCATCAGGTAGGGGCGCCCGTCGCGGATCGGCGACCGGGTGATCGCCCCGGTGCGGGGCGGGCTCGTCCCGCAGCGCACCTCGACGATGCGGTCCGGATCGATCCGGTAGGTCCGGGCGATCGAATCGCGGCTGTAGCGCGAGATCGTCACGACGAGGCGGGCGCGCTTGGCACTGATCCGCGTCAGCAGGCGGGTGCGCCAGCGCATGCCGAAGGCGAAGAACGCCGGATGGGTCTCGAACAGGATGTCGTGGACGACGACGACCTGGCGCGCGCCCGGCACCAGCGGCGGGGCGATGTAGGTGGTCAGCAGGGCGTCGATCCGGTCGCGGTGCACGAGCCAGGGCCAGACCGCCAGCAACCGCAGGGCGCGGGGCACACGCGGCAGCCGGACGTGCTCGACGTTTGCGCCCGCAATCATCGTCGCGGCGCGCACGGGGTCGTCGGAATAGATCACGTAGGTGGCGTCCGGGTGGCGCGCGACCGCGCGGCCGACCACGTTGACGAGCCAGGTGCGGCTGCCCTGCATCTTGCCGACGAGGACGTGGGCGTCGATTCCGATCCGGGTCATGTCACGGGCTCCGATAGGCGCCGAAGGTCGGGGCCTCGTTGGGGGCGTAGGGGCGGCCGATCAGGTCGCGCGTCGCACCGAGCGGGATGCCGGGACGCGAAAGCGCACGCGTCAGCGCGAAGCCGTTCGCGAAGGGCTTCGTGGGGTCGGCGAAGGCCGGCGCCTCGGTGAGGTCCGGCGCGGGCGCTCCCAGCGGCAGCGACGCGCCGTCGTCGGTGCGTGCGGCGCCGTAGGCGTAGAGCCAGCCGCCGGGCGCGTGCCGCAGCAGGTTGGGGCCGATGGCGTTGCCGCGGCCGGTGCTCGTCGCCTCGACGACGACAGCGGCGACGCCGCCCCGTGTCGCCACCACGATGTTGTTCAGCACCCGGTTGTCGACCGTGCGGCCGACCTGCTTCGTGTAGTCGCTGGCCAGCACGATCTCGCCCTTGTAGGCGTGCCGCCCGCCGGAATCGGCCATGTTGCCGACGACGGTGTTGTTGGACACGAGGGTCCGTCCGGCGTCGAACAGGTTGATGCCGGCGCCGTCGTTGCCGGTCGTCACGTTGAAGGCGACGAGGTTGTCGTCGCACCACTGATCGACCTGGATGCCGTTGCCGTCCTGGCCCGTCGTCTCCCGCTGCCCGGTGACGACGTTGTAGCGGATGGTGTTGCGGTCGCCCGCGTCCTGCCCCGCATCCTTGGCGTAGACGTGGATGCCCGAGGTGCCCGACATCGAGACGCCGTTGTCGTGGACCCGGTTGCCCTCGACGACGTAGCCCGACCCGTTGATCTCCATCCCGTGGATGCCGCTGCCGGAGACCGTGTTGCTCGCGATGATCGTCGGGTCGTCGGGGGGCGCGTTGATCACGTCCACGGCGATGCCGTGGGTCTTGTTGCCGGTCAGCCGGTTGCCGAGGATGCGGTGCCCCGCCCCGGAGCCGTCGCCGATCCAGATGCCCAGCCCCGAGGCGTCCACCGCCGAATCCCGGACGGTGACGTGGTGGCTGCCCCGGCGCAGGATGAAGCCGGAATTCACCGCCCCCCGCACCGTCAGCCCGGACACGGTGACGTAGGCCGCGTCCTCGAACACCACCGAGTTCGACAGCACCGGCTCGGTGCCGGGCACAGCAGCCACCGTCACCGGCGCCTCGGCGGTGCCGCGGGCGCTGACGACGACCACGCCGTCGAAGCGGCCGCCCTTGACCAGCACCGCGCTGCCGGCCGCCAGGCTCGCGAAGGGCACGGCGGATAGCGCCGCCACCGTCCGGTAGCCGGGCATCGTCGCGCCCGCCGGGTCGACGAGGATGCGCTGCAGGCTGGGGGGCTCCGCCGGCTGGCAGGCGGTGGAGGCCGCCAGCATAGGCAGGAGCGCGACGATCGCCGTCGCCCGGGGGCGGGTTCTCATGCGGCCTCCGCGAAGGCTCGGGCGATGGCGAGGCGCTTGCGGCGCTGGAACAGCCGCCGCCACACCGTCCGCCCGGCGGCCGGG
>NZ_VRUX01000607.1:0-2489 GCF_008039885.1 Methylobacterium sp. WL103 | reverse complement strand
GCCGGGAGCGGACGTTGCCGCCGGCGGCCACCTCGTCGTCCTTCGCGCCGGCGGGACGCCGACCGCGCTCGCCGTCGACCGCGTGCTCGGGCTCGCCCATCTCGCCGAGGTCGCAGGCGACGCCGAGGGTGCGGAGGGCGGATTCGGCAGCGATGCGGTTTCGCGCTATGCCCCGGCCGATCCCGGCCCGTCCGGCCTCGGCGACTTCGTCGTCATCGACCTGCCGCAACTGCTGCGGCGCACCCTGCCTTGAGACGCGAGACGCGCGCGATCCACGACGCCGCCGCCTGACCCGGAGCATCAGCCGCCTTGTCGATCTCCATCGGAAAACGGATCCTCCTCGGCTTCGCCGCCGTCACGGTGGTGCTGGTCGCCCTCGGCCTCTACGCCATCGGCCAGATCGGGTCGGTCCGCGACGCCACCGACACCATCGTCGCCCGCGACCTCGCGGTTTTGCGCCAGCTCGACATCCTGGGCAACCAGACGCGCGACCTCGGCGTGATGCGCCGCAACGCGGTGATCGCCACGCTGATGAAGGCGCAGGGCCGGCCCATGGGCGAGGAGGACGTCCTCGCCGCCTGGCGCCGCACGGCCGCCTCGACCGAAGGCCTCTTCGCCGACCTGATCCGCGAGGCCGACACCTATCGCAACCGCGCCCTCTCGGTGGACCGGACGGCGGCCTGGGACCGCCTCCACGCCGTCCTGCGCCAGGCCGTCGAGATCTATCGCCCGTACCGGGACGCCAGCGAGGCGCAGCTCGTGGCGGCGCTCGCCGGCGACGTCGCCAGCGTCGAGGGCCGCAACGCCGAGATCAACCGCGCCTACGAGGCGACCATCGTCGCCGTCGAGCGCACCCGCGTCGCCGTCGACGACAGCATCAGCGTCGGCCAGCGCGGGATCGGCGACATCCACGAGCGCTCGCGGCTCTCGATCCTGCTGACGCTGCTCGCCAGCGTCATGCTGGCCATCCTCGTCACCATCCTGATCAGCCGCGCGGTGGTGCGCCCGCTCGAAGGCGTGATGGCCTTCGCCGAGAAGGTCGGCGGCGGCGACCTGTCCCAGACGCTGACGGTGCGCGGCGGCGACGAGATCAGCCGCCTCGGCCGTGCGCTGAACGGCATGGTGGCGGGCCTGGCCGACCTCTCCCGCACCAACCGCGCCGCGACCTCGGACCTGAACGCCGCCGCAGCCGAGATCCGCGCCTCGGCGCAGGAGCAGGCGGCCTCCGTCGAGGAGCAGTTCGCCGCGGTGCAGGAGACGGCGGCGACGGTGGACGAGATCACCCATTCGGGTGCGCAGATCACGAAGCGGGCCGGCGAGGTGATCGCCACCGCGCAGGCCACCGCCCAGACCTCACGCCAGGGCCTGCGGGCGGTGGCCGACACCGCCAAGGCCATGGACGCGATCCGCGAGCAGGCGGAGGCGGTGGCCGGCAACATCGTAGCCCTGTCGGAGAAGACCCAGACGATCGGCGACATCATCGAGACGGTCAACGACATCTCGGAGCGCACCCACCTGCTGGCGCTCAACGCCGCGATCGAGGCGGCGGCGGCCGGCGAGAGTGGGCGCAGCTTCGCGGTGGTGGCCTCGGAGATGAAGCTGCTGGCCGACCAGGCCAAGGCGGCGACCACCCAGGTGCGCGGCATCCTCTCGGAGATCCAGCGCGGCATCAACACCTCGGTGATGCTGACCGAGGAGGCGGTGAAGCGCGCCGCCACCGGCAAGTCGCGCTCCGACACGACACAGCGGACGATCGAGGAGATCACGGCGCGCGTCGAGGAGAACGTCCAGACCTTCCAGCAGATCGTGGCCTCCACCAACCAGCAGCAGCTCGGCATCGAGCAGGTGATGGGCGCGCTCCAGAACATCCGGCAGGCGAGCCAGCAGACGGCCGCCGGCACCCGCGAGGTCGAGGCCGCCTCGGCCAACCTCACGGAGCTGGCCGGCGCGCTGATGGCGCTCGCCGAGCGCTACCGGCATTGATCGGCCGCAGGGCGCCGTGATCGACATCCGCCAGCTTCTGCTCGCGGCCTTCGAGGTCGAGCACCGCGAGCACATCGACGCGATCCGCGCGGCCCTGGGGGCCGAGGGCACCGGCCGTGCGCCCGACTGGAACGACATCTTCCGCCGGGCGCACAGCCTCAAGGGGGCGTCCCGGGCCGTCGACCTGCCGCCGGTCGAGGCGGTGGCGCACCGGCTCGAAAGCCTGTTCGAGCAGGTGTCGGCCGGCGCCCCCCTCGATCGCGAGGCCCGCAACGCGACCCACCTCGCGCTCGACCGGATCGAAGCCTACGTCGCCGGGATGAAGGCCGACCCGGATCTCGCGATGCCGGACGACGCCATCGCAGCCCTCGACCGCTGCCTGGAGGGAGCCCGGCCGGCGAACGACGCCGAAACCCCGACGGCCGAGGCGGAACCGCCGGATCAGCCCGCACCGGTGCCGACGATCGAGGCGGCTCCTGCCCCGGCCGTGGCTCCGGCCTCGCCCC
>NZ_VRUX01000606.1:0-2492 GCF_008039885.1 Methylobacterium sp. WL103 | reverse complement strand
TCCGCGTCGATCGCGTCGGCTTTGGAAAGCGCCACGATCTCCGGCTTGCCGGCGAGGTCCTCGCCGTAGGCCTCGAGCTCGCGCCGGATCGTCTTGTAGGCCTTGCCGGCATGCTCGCAGGTGGCGTGCTGTTATTGTCGTTATTAACTGAAATTCTAATAATCTTGGTATTTTCATGACCTTGAGGATTGCGTTGTGGTCCAAGGATTGAGGCTCAGACAGCATGAAGGGTAAGCTGCGGCCGAGTTTGCACTACCGGCTTGTGCTGCTGTCGCGTGGCCCCCGTCTCTACGCCGAGACGTTCCGGGACATCCTGCAATTAGGGAAAATGGGCTTGGCCGAGTTGACCGGGGCCACTTCCACTGCCGGTTCGAGGGAATGGGCGATCACCGACGCTGGCCGCATCGCCTTACATGACCATGCCGATGGCGAGGCGTGATCGAAGCGGACGGCATCCGGTTCCGGCTGCGAAGCCGAGCGCCGGTAGAGCAGCACTGCCTTGGACAGTAGGTGCAGCCTCGCCGGCGCAGTCGCATCTCACCGCCCCGCCACCATCTCCAGCAGCGCCACGCCGGCAGCCGCGACGACGTTGCCGGAGCCGCGCCAGGGCAGGGGAGCAAGCGGGATCACAGCCCACTCGGCCGCCACGACCGGCAGCACGGTCTCCAACGCCTCGGCCTCCCGGCCACTATCATTATTGCGCAGCCACACGACCTGGCTGCCGTGGGTGTTCTCCGGGGCGGCGAGGGCGGGTTCAGCGTCGCCGCCGTCCTCGGCATCGATGTCACCGTCCATGCGATCCAGCACAGCGATGATGTGGTCGGCTGCATCCAGGGCGGTCTGTAGGGCCTCGCCGAGGCGGGTGCGGATCTCAGCCTCCCCCATCGGCGCCGGCTCTACAGGAAGGGCCGCGCTTGGGCGCGGAGCGAAGGTAAGCACGTTGCCCATGGTCAGGTACCCTTCGCGTCGGACGAGACGATCACGGAGGAGCCGGCGACGATGAGGCGGGTGTGGGCCGCTCCCATGATGTTGGCCAGCGCCTTCATCTCCTCGTGGGTGTCGTGGACTGCGTTCAGCACCGAGAGGACAGCTTCAGGGCCTCGGCCGTCCAGGGTCTCGATGGCGGCGACCAACTCCCGCTTGCTCATCCGCAGGAAGCGGTCGGCGAGGTGCAGGCCGACCGTGTAGGGCGAGAGGCGTTCGTTCCACTCGCGCGGGCTGCGGATCGGCGTGTCGAGGTCGTATGCTTCGAAGCTTAGGGATGCCGCCCCTTCGGCCGAGCACACTTCGTTGTCTGCGCCGGTCTGCGTCAGCCGTTCGACATCGGCGGCAATGCTCCCGAGGATGTCTCTGAGATCCACGGCGCCGATCATGCCGTCATTCCCCGGTGCCCACTGCTGGGCATGGCGGATCACCGCGACGATGCCGGCAAGCGTCGTCGGACGTGTCTCGAACACCGCGTTCCAGGCCACCGTCTCCACGTGGCTGGCGGCCTCCCAGACTGCATGCGCGGGCGCCATCGCGTCGTCGGACGTGTCCAGATCTTGCTCTTGCCGCCACACCTTATCGGTCGCGTCGCAGGTCTCCACGAAGGCAGCGCGGGCCTCGGCATGCGCTTGGATGACCGCAAGAACCGGGTCCGCATCGTCCGGCGCTGCCGCCTCGTCAGCCTCAGTCTCGTCGGATGCAGTCTCGGCCGCTTCGATCGGCTCTGGTTCATCGCGATCGCGGCGGGGCACCAGCACGCCGACGACAGTGCCGACGAGCTTCTGGCGCAGGTGGTCGGCGTCGTAGGGGCCATCGCTCGTGTAGACCGTCCCCGCGCCGACACGGTTGACCGGATCGACCCACCATTGCGGTTCGCCCTGGCCGCCGATCTCGCGGAAGTGGGTCAGCACCACGTCGCGTGTGCCGCCGTGCCACTCGATCACGCACAGGGCGCCGTGCGTCAGCTCGCGCCGGGCCGGGTCGAAGACGACGGTCTCGCCCTTCCGAACGAGCGGGTAGGCGCCCGCATCCTTCACATACTGCTCGCCCATGCCCTCGGGGCACTCGCTCACCACCGGCAGCTTAGGCGGGCGGGGGGCATCCTTCGAGGGGAGATCGACCGCGCTGTAGACCCCGATCACACGGTGGATCTTCTCGACGCGACCGGCGCTCAGGTGCCCGACCCGCCCCGTGCTGGGCAACACGACCTCGATCAGCGGCACCACTTCGGAGCCTGGCGCGAACGGCTTTGCGAACTCGGGATTGAAATGGTGCGTCAGGTCGAACACGACCGGGCCGGGCTTGCCCTTGAGGTAGAACACCGCGAGCCCGGCGCCGGTGGGCATCTCGGGCGCTACGATAAGCGCGGCTCCGGGATCGGCGTGCAGGCCAAGGCCCTCGCCCGTGATTTCGAGGGCGTAGGTTCCTTCTGGCGCGTCTGCCGATACCGGCACGGTGCCGCGTGACGGGGCGTCCTGCGGGGCGGGCAGGGCGGCGGTCTCGGG
>NZ_VRUX01000605.1:0-2501 GCF_008039885.1 Methylobacterium sp. WL103 | reverse complement strand
GCGCTGACGGTCGATGCGCCGCGCGGACCGGCCGGCGGGCGCATCGACCGTCAGCGCGACGCGGAAGGCCAGACGACGGCTTGTGCCACGACGACGTGGGTGCCGTTGAAGGTCGCCGCCGGCGATCCGTACAGGACGTAGCCGAGGGCGAGGGCGTCCGAGACGCGACGGCAGAACGCTGCGTCGTCCTTGTCGGTCAGCAGGCGATAGGCCGGGAGGCCGTCGGGCGGCTGCGACGTCATCGGAAGCCTCGTTACGATTGCCGCCCGAGCGGTGGCTCCGTCCCGCCGAAGAACGGGACGGAGCGGTCGATCATGCCTTCGCGGCGTGCTCGCGGGTGATGAAGGCGATGCGCACGAGGTTCGTCGCGCCCGGCGTCCCGAACGGCACGCCGGCGACCACGATGATGCGGTCGCCGACCTCGGCGAAGCGCTCGCGCACGGCGAACTTCGCGGCTCGGAAGGCCATGTCGTCCACGTCGCTGGCGTCGTTGGTGACGATCGGGTGCGTGCCCCAGGCGATCGCCAGGCGGCGCGCGGTCTCGCGCTTGGGGGTCAGCGCGATCACCGTGGCGTTCGGGCGCTCGCGCGAGAGGCGGAGGGCCGTCGAGCCCGAATGGGTCCAGGCCATGATCGCCTCGAGGTCGAGGGCGTCCACCATCTGGTGTGCGGCGGCCGCGATGGCGTCGGCGGCGGTGTGGTCCGGCGTCGAGTTCTGCGCGCGGATGATCGACCAGTACAGCGCGTCGCGCTCGACCTCCTCGGCGATGCGGCTCATCATGGCGATGGCTTCGAGCGGGAACGCGCCGGACGCGCTCTCGGCCGAGAGCATCACCGCATCCGCGCCCTCGTAGACCGCGGTCGCCACGTCCGAGACCTCGGCGCGGGTGGGCACGGGGGCCGTGATCATCGATTCGAGCATCTGGGTGGCGACGACCACGGGCTTGCCCTGCCGCCGTGCGCTGCGGGTGATGCGCTTCTGCACGCCGGGCACCTGCTCAAGCGGCATCTCGACGCCGAGGTCGCCGCGGGCCACCATCACGCCGTCGGAGATCTCCATGATCTCGTCGAGGCGGGTCAGCGCCTGCGGCTTCTCGATCTTGGCCATCACCAGGGCGCGGCCGGCGCAGACCTTCTTGACCTCGGCCACGTCCTCGGGCCGCTGCACGAAGGACACCGCGATCCAGTCGGCGCCGACGTTGAGGCCGGCCTCGAGATCGCCGCGATCCTTGTCGGTCATCGCCGGCAGGGGGATGACGGTGTGGGGCAGCGAGACGCCCTTGCGGTTCGAGATGCGGCCGCCGACCTCGACGCGGGTCACGGCGCGGGCCTCGCTCACCTCGGTGACGGTGAGGCGCAGCTTGCCGTCGTCGATGATGACCGAGTGGCCCGGCTCCAGGGCGGACAGGATCTCGGGGTGGGGCAGGTAGCAGCGGTGGACGTCACCCGGCGTCGGGTCGCCGTCGAGGACGAAGCTCGCGCCGTTCTCGATCATCGCGAACCCCTCGGCGAAGGCGCCGAGGCGGAGCTTCGGCCCCTGGAGGTCGACGAGGATGCCGATCGGCCGCTTGAACTCGCGCTCGACCGCGCGGATCGCCTCGACCTTCTCGGGCAGCTTCTCACGCGGCAGGTGGCTCATGTTCAGGCGGAACACGTCGACGCCGGCCCGGAAGAGCTTCGCGATCATCTCCGGGGTGTCGGAGGCCGGCCCGAGGGTGGCGACGATCTTCGTGCGGCGTGAGCGTTTCATCGGGCCTCCTGGGGGCACATCGCTGCCGTCGCGTGCCCCTTGCGCGTGCCCCTTGGCGGAGCATCATGAAGTCGTGACGACGGGCATGGGGCCAGAAGCACCGGTCGTGCTGCCCCGTCAAGGCGGGGAGGGACGGCTCACGGCTGCGGCGCGGCCGGCTGGTTCGGATCGGAGAGCTGGATCGTCCAGCTCTTCTGCTCGCCGGTGTCGACCTCGAAGAAGCCGTTGCGGTCGTAGCCGCGGGCGAGGCAATCCTCGACGCCGCGGATCGTGAACTCGCTGTCCCGGGTGCACATCAGCGAGCGCCCGCTCCACTCGCCGCCGCGCGTGTAGTCGACGGCGAAGACGTAGTAGAACCGGGCGGCGAGGGCGCCCTTCAGCAGGGTCTCGCACGCCTTCGGCGTCAGGTCCCACCAGCCCTCGGTGACCCAGCCCTGCGGGTCGCGGTAGCCGAGCGCGATGCCGACCTTGCTCGGGGTGAGGTTGCACAGGCGCAGGTCCGCGCGGGCCGGCGAGGCACCGAGCATCGCGACGCCCAGGACCGCGCCGGCAAGGAGAAGACGCAACGAAAACCCTCCAAAAGATCAGCCGACGAGGATGATGCGGCAATCGTTGACGTTGGTCTTGGTCGGACCGGGCTGAACCAGGTCGCCGATCTCGGCGAAGAACCGGGTCGAATCGTTGTCGGCCAGCATCGCGGCCGGATCGAGGCCCGCGGCGCGGGCGCGCGCCAGCGTCGTCGCATCGACGAG
>NZ_VRUX01000604.1:0-2504 GCF_008039885.1 Methylobacterium sp. WL103 | reverse complement strand
TCGCGGGGCCAGGGCGGCACGCCGAGCCGGCCCGCGGGACGCCGCTTCCACCACATCGCCGCGGCGGTGATCGAGAGCAGGATCGTCGCGAGGCAGAAGGCCAGCATCGCGAGCTGGTTGGCGCGGCCCCAGAGATCGCCCTTGTGGAGGCCGATCCCGTACTGGATCGCCCGCCCCACCCCGCCGATGTCGGAGAACCGCACATCGACGAGGGGTCTTCCGGTGTACTGGTCGAGGGAGATCAGGCGCTGGCGGCTCACGGCGCGCGGATAGGCGGCCGCGGCGTAGACGTCCGTGCCGCCGGCCGGCAGCGCGACCTCGAAGCCCGCCGGCATGCCGAGCCCGTGCAGGATCGCCACCGCCCGGTCGATCCCGATCGCCACCAAGGGGTCCTGTGGCCGCGAGAGCGGAACCGGCGCGTCCTGCATCGTCCATCCGGCGGCGCTCACCCGCTCGCCCATCGGGACGGCGGAGACCGCCTTGTCGGCCCAGAGCGCCCGCGGCTGGCCGAGGCCTGCCGCGTTCGACCAGGTCCTGAGCTGGGCGCCCCAGACGATCGACCACGGCAGGCCGGTCGCGGCCAGGAAGACGAGGCCGGCGCCGGCCACCAGCCCGGTGACGGCGTGAAGGTCGCGCCACCAGACCCTTTGCGCCGGCCCTGCGCGGATCGTGACCACCCCGCCGCCTCGGCCCCGCGGCCACCAGAGATAGGCTCCGGTCGCCACGAGGATGATGGCGAAGCCCGCCACCACCTCGACGACGCCGTTGGCGACCGGCCCGAAATAGGCGAGGCTGTGCAGCCGCCGCACGACCATCATGAGTTCCCGGTCGGCCGCGACCCGGTCGAGCACGTCGCCGGTGTAGGGATTCAGAAAGACCAGGATGCGGCGTCCGTCCTCGACGAGCGTCACCACCGCGGATGCGGTCGCGTCGGCCGGCTCCGTGAAGGTCGCGGCCTCGGCGTCGGGAGCGGTCTCCAGGGCGTTGAAGATCAGCCGGTCCGGACTCAGGGGCGCCGTGGCCTCGGCCGCGACGACGGTCCGGGCCGCGAACAGGGTCGCGTTGATCTCGTCCTTGAACAGGTAGATCGCCCCCGTGGCCGAGAGCAGGATCAGGAACGGCAGGCAGAGCAGGCCGGCGTAGAAATGCCAGCGCCAGACCGCCCTGTAGACGGCGTCGCGCATGTTCGGTCGCGGTCCGCCGACCTGCTTCGCCCGGCCGCTCACAGGATGGCCTGGATCTGCCGGAGGGCGAGCCCGTGCCCGGCCGCGAGGTCGAGCGGGCCGACGAAGGCGCCGTCGCGGTCCATCAGGTAGACCATCAGCGTGTGCTCGAGGGTGTAGTCGCCCCCCGGCAGCGGGACCTTCTTGGAGAACACGCGGTAGGACCGCGCCACCCGGTCGATCTCCGCGCGGGTTCCGGTCAGCCCCGTGATCGAATCGCTGAACGAGCCCATGTAGTCGCGCAGCACCGCGACGTCGTCGCGCTCGGGATCGAGGGTGATGTAGTAGGCGCCGATGTCGCCGCCGGCCTTGTGCAGGTCGTCGATCAGGTTGGTCAGGTCGGCCAGCGTCGTCGGGCAGACGTTCGGGCAGCGGGTGAACCCGAAGAACACCAGGAAGGGCTTGCCGGCGAGCGTCGCCGAATCGAGGATCCCGCCCTTGGACGATTGCAGCCGGAACGGGCCGCCGACCACGGACATCGCCGGCTTGGCGGGGCCGCGCGGCAGGCTCGCCACCACGCCCCCGGCGATGCCGAGGATGCCGACGAGCACCACCGCCAGGATGCCGTAGCCCGCCCGGCGCTGGGCCGGCGTGACGGGAGGCGGATCAGTGGCCATGGTCGTGGCCGGCCGCCCCGTGGCCGCCCTCCCCGTGGCCGCCCTCGGGAGCCTTCGCGCCGATCGCCTCCACCGCGAACTCGACCGGGACGGTCCCCGCCTTCTCGAACTGCAGCGTGCCCTTGACGCGCTCGCCCTTCTTCAGGGGGGCCTGCAGGTCCACGAACATCATGTGGTAGCCGCCCGGCGCGAGCGTCACCGTGGCGCCCGGCGCGATGACCAGGCCGCCCGCGACCGGGGCCATCTTCATCACCGTGCCGTCCATCGTCATCGAATGGATCTCGACGTGGTCGGCCCCGGTCACCGAGGCGCCGAGCAGCGTGTCCGGCGTGGTGCCGGTGTTGGTGACGCTGAGGTAGCCGCCGCCGACCTTGGCGCCGTTCGGCGTCGCCCGCGTCCAGGGGTGGGCGATCGCGAGCGCGCCGGCCTTGTACTCGTGGGCGCCGGCGGGGACCGCGAGCAGCGCGAGGGCGACGAGGGAACCGGTCGCGAGAAAGCGGGACAGGGTGGACATGGGATATCTCCGGGAAGGGGATGGGTCGATGGCGGCCGTGCACGGCCGAACGGATTCGAAGGGGGCGGCGTCCGGGCGGACCGGTTCGGGCGGAGCGCGACGGCGACGCGTCGGGCTCGCACGCCGCATCGGTCGGGGCGGAGCCGAAGC
>NZ_VRUX01000603.1:0-2509 GCF_008039885.1 Methylobacterium sp. WL103 | reverse complement strand
GGCAAGCCCGCCGTGCCGTTCGACGCCACCCTCGACGTGGCGGTGTCGGCCCCGAACCGCATCTTCGTGCGCGGGCGCGGCATCGACGCCGAACTCGGCGGGAGCTTGCGCGTGACCGGCACCTCGCGCGACCCGACCGCCAACGGCGCGTTCGAGCTTCGGCGCGGGCGCCTCGCGGTGATCGGGCAGCGCCTCGACTTCACCCGCGGCCGCGTGACCTTCGGCGGCGCGATCGCGGCGCCCGACCTCGACTTCATCGCCGAGACCAAGGCCACCGACATCACCGCCCGCATCGCGGTCTCGGGCCCGGCCGACAGCCCGGTCTTCGCGATCTCCTCGGACCCGAGCCTGCCGCAGGACGAGGTGCTGTCGCGGCTGCTGTTCAAGAAGGCGTCGGGCAGCCTGTCGCCGTTCCAGGCGCTGCAGCTGGCGCAGGCCGTGTCGCAGCTCTCCGGCGGGGCAGGGGGCGTCGACGTGTTCGAGGCGGCGCGCAAGGGCCTCGGCCTCGACAGCCTCGACGTCTCGACCGGGACCAGCGGGGGCCCGGCCCTCGGCGCCTCGCGCTACCTCAGCGACCGCCTCAGCGTCGGCATCAAGGCCGGCGCGAAGCCCGCCGACACCGGCGCCACCATCGACTACGACGTGACGCGCCGGGTGAAGATCCAGGGCGAGGCCGGCAGCGACGGCCGCACCAGCGTCGGCGTCGGCGCGGAATGGGAGTACTGACGCCGGGCCACGCTGGCGCCTCGCCGGACGATGCTCTCAACGGCTGCGAGGTCGCATCGTCCTCACGCGAGCCGGCATTCGCCTCGCTTGAAGATGCCCTAGTGGCAGGCGATGCCGGCCTTCTTCGGGCCGATCGCCTGGGCGAGGCGGCGGCCGACATGCAGCATCGCCTTCTCGACCAGGGCGAGCGTCGCCGCGTCGTCGTCGAGCTTGGCATATTCGTGGGCGACGATCAGGCCGTCGGCGATGCCTTCGAGCAGGCCGACCCGTTCGGCCGCCGGGTCGATCGCCTCGGGCGCCGGCGCCTCCGCGACCGGCGTCGCGCAGCGATCGAGGACCGCCTGCGAGGCCTCGACCGTCTTGCGGGTCTCCTCGATGATCTCGCGCATCTCGGCGACGAGCGAAGGCTGGACCGCGACCTTCGGGTGATCGATGCTCATGCTGTACCTGCCCCCACGACGACGGCAGATTGCATCCTGTGGTTGATATTCGTCAACAGAATTCGCATGCCGCGCGACTCGCACGGCCCATCGCGCGGCGTGAGCGCCGTCCGAACGCGAACGAGCCGCACCCGTTTCCGGGGCGGCTCGTCGGGGCCGTCAGCTTCGCGACCCCGCAGGGTCGCGCCGGGAGACTTACTTGATCAGCGTCAGCAGGGCCTTGCCGGCGGGGGACTTCAGCTCCTTGGCGTCGAGGGTGCCGTCGCCGTCCGGGTCGGCGGCCTTGAAGCGGTCGGCGACGGCGGCGAGGTATTCCTTCTTGTCGACCGTGCCGTCCATGTCCGGGTCGGCCTGCTTCAGGCCGGCGACGCTCAGGCGCCCCTTCAGCTCCTTCTTGTCGAGGGTGCCGTCGGAATCCTTCTCGAGGCGGTCGAAGGTCGCCGAGGCGGTGGCCTCGATCTCCTTCATGTCGACGGTGCCGTCGTTGTCGGTGTCGATCATCTTGACGGCCTGCGCGCCGCTCATCGGCTTGGCGAACGCGACCGGGGCGGCCAGGGTGGCGGTAGCCAGGACGAGGGCGGCGAAGCTGTTGGAAAGACGAAGGGTCATTGCCGAATTCTCCCGAAACGTGTTGCGCGAAATCCCTACGCGTGCCTCTTGCACCGCACAAGCGCTTTTTCGATCTCATCGCTGAGGTTGCCCCGCGCGCCTGCGGGGACGGCGGTGCGGACGGGAGCCCAACGCGGCATTCCCCGCGGCGTTGCGGTATCCCCTCCGAATTGCCCGTCCCCCCGAGCCGCGAGATCCCGACCCGATGGCCGCCCGTCCGCTGATCCTCTATCCCGACCCGCGCCTCGACCTGCCGTCGGAGCCGGTCGGGGCCTTCGACGCCGACCTGCGCGACCTCGCCCGCGACGTGACGGAGGCCCTCGATGCGGCCGCGGCGGCCGGGTTGACCGCCGCCCATCTCGGGGTGCGGCGGCGCCTCGTCGTGCTGCGCCCGGAGCCCGGTGGCGCGGCCACGGTCTACGTCAACCCGGAGATCGTCGAGCGCTCGCCCGAGCGCGCCACCGCCCGGGAGGGCAGCGTCTCGATGCCCGGCGTGTCCGAGCCGGTCGAGCGGGCGGCCACGATCCGGGTGCGGTTCCACGACCTCGACGGGATCGCGCGTGAGGAGGCGGCGGACGGGTTCCGGGCCGCCTGCCTCCAGCACGAGATCGACCAGCTCGACGGCGTGTTCTGGATCGCGCGGCTCTCGCGCGTGCGCCGGGAACGGGCGGTGAAGCGCTTCGCCAAGCTGCGGGCGCAGGCCTGAATCCGCCCCCGTCGCGACGCCCCGGGCC
>NZ_VRUX01000602.1:0-2509 GCF_008039885.1 Methylobacterium sp. WL103 | reverse complement strand
AGCGGTAAAATCGTCTCGCAGCGGGATGGCGGCAGACATGGCAAACCCTCCGGTTCGCCCAATCGAATCAGATCCGACGCAAATGCGAAACCCCGTGAGTCCGCGTCAGCGCCGATTGGTATGAGATCCTGACGGGGCGGACGTTCGAGGGATCTCGGCGCCGCATCAGGATTTTTCGGTGCGCCATAACCGTTCTCGATTCCCGTCTCGAAACCGGATGCTGCTTTCGAGAGACATCGGGGGCGCCTCACGTCGGTGCCTCGGTGGTCCGAACTTTCGGGGAGGGCGGGGAGCGATCCTCGACGCTGTCGACCGCGTCGCGCGATCCGCGCCTACGTTCTCTACGCAGTTGCATGCGGTGATTTAACGCAACCATAAATAGCAACGATGGGAGCCTTCGCTCCTGCCTTGCCCGATCGTGGGTCGAGCGAGGCAGATGTGGACCGGCCCTGGTTCTTCCCGCTGATTCCGACCCTACGACACGGTCGGAGGGAGCCCGACGCGATGCTGAGATCATCCATCACGACCCTCGACGGCTATCACGGCCTCCTGCCGCGCACCTGGACGCGGGACGAGACCTGCGACGAAGCCTACGTCGACGCGCAGAACGACTTCCAGGCGGCCAAGGCCCGGGCCTTCGTCCTGCCGATCGTGCGGGAGGCTCCGGTTCGGACCGTCCTCGACGTCGGCTGCGGCATGGGCGGCATGGCGGTGGCTCTCGAAACGGAGGGCTACGAGAGCTACGGCATCGACCTGCCTGGGCTGACGCGCCGCTGGTCTTCGGCCGGCCGGAGCGCCGACCGGTTCTACCTGGTCGATCCGGACGCGTTCGAGCTCCCGTTCCTCGACGGCAGCATCGACTTCGCATTCACCTTCGGCGCCATCGAGCACGTCGGCACGACCGACGGACACGCCGACCGCCGTCCCGACTGGCACGCGGTCCGCCGACAGTGGCTGCGGGAGATCTTCCGCGTCCTCTCGCCGGGTGGGCGGATGCTGATCGGCGGCCCCAACCGCGCCTTTCCGATCGACGTGGCCCACGGTCCCGACAGCCGGGCGACCGCCTGGGAGCGCTGGCTCGCGCGCCGGCTCGGCGCGACGGTCCACCGGACCTGGGGGGACAACTTTCTCTGGGCCTACCCGGACGTGCATCGCTACCTCGAGGGCCTACCTTACGGGATGGAGGCTCGCAGCATCGGCGGGTTTCTCGACTTCTCGCGGGTTCCGGCCTTCGCGCGCCCGACGGCACGCGCCTACGTCGCCCGCATGCCCCGCTCGCTCTTGGGCACGGGGTTCAACCCGTGGGTGATGGCGCTGGTCACGCGCCGCGCCGACGGCTGAGCGGGATCCCAGGCATGCGCCGCCGGCCCATGGGGCGACGATCCCGGCCGACCTCGGAAATCGCCGTGACGGCGGCCTGCCGAGGCCTCGGCCGACGTTCGCGAGCCCGGGTGCTCAGATCGGCCCGCCGCCGCGAGCGCAGTTGCCGCTCGGGCGACGAACGGCGCCTTGCGGAAAGCGCCGACACGATCCGGGCGGCCGTACCGGGCCTCAGGTATGCGGCGCCGAGCACGAGCTCCAGCCCGCAGCACGGTCGCCCTCACGCCATCGCGTCGTAGGTCGAGACCAGCCCGGCCGGGGCCGTCGCGCGCCAGGCCGCGAGCAGGGCGTCGCGCAAAAGCTCCTCCTCGCAGGCGTCGAGGTCGAGGTTGGTCCAGCCGCGGCGGCCCCAGGCGCCGTCGATGGCCGAGAACAGGTCCGGCTCGACCTCCAGCAGGCGCGCCTGGTCCTCCGGCGACAGCCGCAGCACCAGGCGGTCCTCCTCGGTCCACAGGGTCGCGAAGACGCGGCCGCCGACGCGAAAATCCGGGTTGCCCTTGTGCGCGCCCGGAATCGCCTCCGGCAGCATCAGCGCGAGGGCGCGCACGTCGTCGGGCAGCATGTCAGGTGCCGGCGGGCGCCTGCCGGCTGCTGGGCCAGCGGCTGCCCGCATGCTCGCGGATGTCGCCGGACTCCGACCCAGTGGCCGCGTCGCTGGCCCACTCGGCGGGCTCGGCCACCGCCTCGATCCGGTCCTCGGGGTAGCGCGCCTCCAGGAAGAGCAGCGCCTCGGCTTCCGAGGCCGCCCGCACCGTGACCAGGGGGCGCGGGCCGGACGGGGTCCGGACGTCGGCGATGAACAGGCGCGTCATGAGGATCTCGCTGGGTGAAGGCTGTGCAGGCAACGTCCGGGACGGCGATTGTGTCCGTGCGGATGCAGGAGCGGCGTTCGACGATTGCGAGCTTCAAACAATCCATAACGCTAAGTTTTAACGTTAAGCCAGCTTTAAGACCTTGCCGGCATGGTCCGTGTTGTCAGCAGAGCCGGCACCGCAAGCTTCCGGCACATCAAAGCGTGAAGGAATTCTTATGGCCCGCTCCAAGCTCGTCGCTTTGGTGCGCACCCTGACGCTCGCGGCGAGCGTCGGCGCGCCTTCCCTCGCAGCGGCCGCCGACCTGCTGCCGCCCC
>NZ_VRUX01000601.1:0-2514 GCF_008039885.1 Methylobacterium sp. WL103 | reverse complement strand
GCCGTAGACCTCGCCGAGGCGCCGGCGGGCGGCGTGGATCGGGGGGGCGGTCCGCTCGGCGTGGGCGGCGGCGATCACCCGCAGGGTCGCGGCGACGGAGCGCTCCAGGCGCTGCTCGTCCTGCGCCGTCACGGCGCGAGCCTTCACGGTTTCGATCATCGGGATGCCCCTTCTGGTCCTGCCTTCGTCCGGGCGGCGACCGTCGGCGACAGCATCCGGGGCTGGCTGGGCCGCAAGATGGCAGCTTGGCCGTGGCACAGGCGAAGCCGATACCGGGTCGGCTCGAAGGCAGGTCCGAGCGTCGCGGGTCCCGCCGCGCCTGAGGACGCGGCGACCATCAAGGGGGCTAGGGCGTCGGGGGCGCCGACTGCGCACGCACGACCGCGCGGGCGACCTCGAGTACCGTCCGACGGCCTGCGTCGCCCTCGATTGCGTCCCACAGGGTCAGCAGCTCCCGGGCCTCGGCGACTGGGCGGCCGTCGTCCTTGCCGTTCGCCAGGTCGTCGACGGTACACCGCAGGGCCGTCGCGATGCGCTTCAGCGTCTGAGCGGTGCGCTCGGACGGTGAGGTGTCGGTCATGCAGGGATCTCGATGCGGCATCGGCGTCACGGCGAGAGGCGGGAAGGGGCGGAACGCGGGCGGACGGCGGCGATCACGGCGCGGCGGCGCGCCCGCGTCTCGGCCCTCGTCCCGTTCTCCAGAGGATCGGGCCTACCGGCTTCGACGCGGACGTCGCGAAGCCCGCGGCACGCGTCGGCGGAAGGTGTCGTGGAGATGTCGAAGATGCGCATGACGGACGCCGAAGACTATCGTTTCGACGAAGGCTTGCCGATCCTGGAAAAGCATTCGGTTCCGATAAAAGGCATTCGATCGGAAGCATAGGCCGGATCCAGATCTACGAAACGCCGCAGCCGTCATCAGATGTGTTGTTTGTCCGATTTTAAACTAGAAGTGTCAAATGTGCGCGATTTTTACACTTCTATTGCGCATTTTTCATATCGGCCGTGGAGCTCGGATCGCCGGTCTCGCCGGAGGCTCATCCTGGGATTCAAGTCCGCCGGTCGGCGTCGCGCCGGGTCTCGGAGGGCGCGCGGCCGTACAACCGCCGGTATCGCGGCCCGAAATCGCTCATGTGGACGAAGCCCCAGCGCACGGCGATCTCGGCGATCGAATGCATCGCGTTGTTGTCTGAGAGCAGATCTTGGTGGACCCTGCGCAGGCGGCTGTCGATGATGTACTGGACCGGCGTCTGCCCGACGGCCTGCCGGAACTTGTCCTGCAGCGAGCGGACGCTGAGGCCGGCCGCGGCGGCGATGTCGGGCAGCGTCAGCGGGGCGGACAGGTGCGCCTCGATGTAGTCGAGGGCCGCGCGGACCGTCCGGGCCGGCGCGTCCAGCGTCGCGTGCGGCACCGGCGTGTCGCGTTTCGGCCAGGCCGAGAGCAGCTGGTAGCTGAAGATCTCGCGGATCAGGGGAATGATCAGGTCGCCGTGTGGGTGCACGCCGGGGCTTTGCGCGTAGATCTGCCGTAGGCTGCAGAACAGGGCCTGCATGCCGGGGGCCGTCAGTTCGGCGACCGGGGCCGAGCGGCTGCAATCCGTCGCGGCTGCCGCCCGTGAGAGCTTCGTTGGCCGCGCCGCCAAGGCTTCGACGGAGATCGTCGCGCTGAGGGCGCTGAAGCCGGCGGAGGCGCGGACCTCACGCAGGTCCTCGAATCCGACCAGCGTGGTGTGCGTCGGGGTGCCGAGGGCTTCGCCGGAGCGATCGCGATAGGTGATGCAGCCGTTCGTGACGAAGCGGATCGTCACCAGTTCGGCGTTGAACTTCGGTTTGGTGATGAAGCCGCTCGACGAAGTCGTCTCCCATAGGGAAAAGCTCGCGCTCTGGCTGGCGACGATCGTGATGTCGGGCATCACCGAGCGCATGATGTCGAAGTTGACCGCGATGCCGCCGCGATCGTTGAAGACCTGAAGCTGACGCGGCGAGCCGAGGCGCGCGACGAAACGCTCCTGCGCACGCCACGCCGACGGGTCGCGCTGGGCCAGGCGCGTCATCGCGCAGGGCGTCCGGTCGACGGGCATGCGGCTCCGGCGACACCGGACGGCACGGCGGGCCCGATGCGGCGACGGGCGAACGATCGGAACGATGCGGCGTCGGACATCGCGGGCGGACCATCGGTTGCGGCGTCGGCGCCGGTCGGCCGGCCGGCACCGCGGATCATCGTTTAAGGGCAATCCGACGAAATTCCTAGGCGACGCCGATCGCCGAGACCTGCCGGCTACCAGGCGAGCCGTTCGATCACCGCGTCGGGCCGCACCGGCTGGCGCGAGAGCCAACCGGCGACGTCGCCGAGGCTGTGGTGGGCGGCCGTGACCCCGAGTTCCTCGGCATGGATCCCGCGGGCGACGAGCAGGCTGGCGATGCCGAAGCCATGCGCGCCGGCGATGTCGGTGCGGATCGCGTCGCCCACCGCCAGGACGCGGGCGGGGTCGGGCGCGGCGCCGTCGTCGAGGC
>NZ_VRUX01000600.1:0-2515 GCF_008039885.1 Methylobacterium sp. WL103 | reverse complement strand
ACGCAGCTCGGCGTGCATCCGTCGGTGGCGGTCGGCCACTCGGCGGGCGCCGCGATCCTGGCGCGGACGTGCCTCGATGGGCGGCTCGCGCCTCGGCTGCTGGTGGCGCTGAACGGCGCCCTCAAGCCGTTCCCGGGACTCGCGTCGATCCTGTTCCCGAGCATGGCGCGGATGCTGTTCCTCAACCGGATGACGCCCAAGATCTTCGCCTGGACGGCGGACCGCGCCGCGGTGCAGCGGCTGATCCAGGGCACCGGTTCGCGCCTCGACCCGGCCGGCCTCGACCTCTACCGCCGCCTGTTCCAGAAGCCCGCCCACGTGGCCGGGGCGCTCGGCATGATGGCAAACTGGAACCTCGACGCCCTCGATCGCGAACTGCCGCGGCTCGCGGTGCGCACGCTCCTCGTCGTCGGCTCCGACGACAAGGCGATCGCCCCCGACACCGCCTTCGCCGTCCGCGACCGCCTGCCCGACGCCCGCGTCGAGCTGATGCGCGGCCTCGGCCACCTCGCCCACGAGGAGGCGCCCGAGCACGTCGCCGCGGCGATCGTCGCAGAGGTCGAGGCAATCGGCCTGCTCGCCGAGTCGCGACCGAACTGAAGTCTCGCCCCTCAGAATGGCTCTTGCCTGAGGCCGGCTTTCGCCCCTAGTGTCAAATCATGTTGACACTCGATGCGTCAGACACGTTGACACGCACCGACCGCCGGCCCCACGCCGTCATCGTCGGCAGCGGCTTCGGCGGGCTCGCCGCCGCGATCCGGCTCGGCGCCCGCGGTTATCGCGTGACGGTGCTCGAACGCCTCGACAAGCCAGGCGGGCGGGCGCGGGTCCACCGGCAGGACGGCTTCACCTTCGACGCCGGCCCGACCATCGTCACCGCGCCTTTCCTATTCGAGGAGCTCTGGTCGCTGTGCGGGCGGCGCATGGAGGACGACGTCACCTTGGTACCGATGCGGCCCTATTACCGCATCCGCTTCGACGACGGCGCCACCTTCGACTATTCCGGCGACCTCGCCGCCATGCGGTCGGAGGTCGCGAAGTTCTCGCCCGCCGACGTCGCCGGCTACGAGCGCTTCATGGCGCAGAGCGAGGCGATCTTCCGCGTCGGCTTCGAGGAACTCGGCCACGTGCCCTTCGGAAAGATCCGCGACATGCTGCGGATCGCCCCCGACCTGGTGCGGCTCGGTGGCCACCGAAGCGTCTACGACGTGGTGGCCAAGTACATTCGCGACGAGCGCCTGCGCACCATCTTCAGCTTCCACCCGCTACTGATCGGCGGCAGCCCGTTCCGGGCGAGTGCGATCTACTGCCTGATCGCCCACCTCGAGCGGCGCTGGGGCGTGCACTTCGCCATGGGCGGCACCGGTCGCCTCGTCGACGGCCTCATCGGCCTGATCGCGGGGCAGGGTGGTTCGCTCCGCTGCAACGCGGAGGTCGCCGAGATCACCGTCGCCGGCAGCGCCGCGACCGGCGTGCGCCTCGCCGACGGCGAGACCATTCCCGCCGACATCGTCGTGTCCAACGCCGATTCCGCGCACACCTACCGCAATCTGCTCCCGGCTTCCGCCCGCCGACGCTGGACCGACCGCAAGGTCGAGCGCGCCCATTCCTCCATGGGCCTGTTCGTCTGGTACTTCGGCACGAAGCGGAAATACCCGGACGTCGCCCACCACACCATCCTGATGGGGCCGCGCTACCGCGCGTTGATCGACGACATCTTCCGCAAGAAGCGCCTTGCCGACGACTTCTCGCTCTATCTCCACAGGCCGACCGAGACCGACCCGATGCTAGCGCCGCCGGGATGCGACGCGTTCTACGTGCTCTCGCCGGTGCCGAATCTCGCCGGCGGCCAGGATTGGGCCGCGCTCGCCGAACCCTACCGAAGGCGCATCGAGGCGTCCCTCGAGGCGACGGTGCTGCCAGGCCTGTCGTCCGAGATCGTCACCTCGAAGGTGACGACGCCACAGGATTTCTGCGACGACTTCCTCAGCTTCCGCGGCTCCGGTTTCGGACTCGAGCCGGTGCTGACGCAGTCGGCGTGGTTTCGGCCGCACAACGCGTCGGAAGACGTGCGCAACCTGTTCCTGGTCGGCGCGGGCACCCATCCCGGCGCCGGCCTGCCCGGCGTCCTGTCCACGGCCCGCGTCCTCGATACGGTGGTACCCGATGCGCGCGTCTTCGCCTGAGTCGCTTCCGGCCGAGTTCCTGGCCGCCCTGCGCCCGGCCTCGTCGCACGCGTCGGAGGCCGACCACGCCGCCTGCCGCGCCGCGATCCGCACGGGGTCGCGCAGCTTCTACGCCGCCTCGCATCTGCTGCCGCCGAGCGTCCGGCGCGCGGCCTACGGGCTCTACGCCTTCTGCCGGATGTCGGACGACCTCGTCGACGAGGCGGAATCCGGCGCCGCGCCCGGGGCGGTGCTCCGCCTCCACTGTCTATTATACAAAACTCAGAGCCCACGAGACCGGAGCGTAACACGTTTGCAGTCTTCTGAGTGAAAAAAAAAGCGTGGGGGGG
>NZ_VRUX01000005.1:0-34544 GCF_008039885.1 Methylobacterium sp. WL103 | reverse complement strand
CGCACTGGCAGCGCCCCGAGGCACGGCCCGCCCTGGAGGCGGCACTGGACGCCATCGCCGGGCGCCGGGCGGAAGCGGTGCGGCGGTGCGCCCGCAAGACCGCGGCGACGCGGGTGAACTTCTTCACCCTGGCGCGGGGAGAGGATTGATGGCGCACGCCCTCGCTCACGGCTTCGCCGATCCCGTCCACGAGGGCCAAGCCGTGTTCCGCGCCGCGATGGAGGCGCTGGGCCGGCCCGGCCGGATCCGCCCGCTGGCCACGACCCTGGCGCCGCCCGCTCCCCTCATTCCCGAGCTTGCGGCCCTGGCCCTGGCGCTGACTGATGCCGACACGCCGGTCTGGCTGGACGCGCCGCTGCGGGCCGAGCCGGCGGTCGCCGACTTCCTGCGTTTCCACACCGGAGCGCCCATCGTCGGCGCGCCGGGACAGGCGGCCTTCGCGCTGATCGCAGATCCCGCCGGCTGCCCGGATTTCACGGACTTCGCGCAGGGCACCCTCGCGTATCCCGATGCCTCCACCACCCTGATCCTCGCCGTCGAGACCCTGTCCGACGCGGCAGGGCCGGCCTTCGCGGGGCCGGGCATCCGCGGCACCGTGCGCCTCGATGCCGGCCCCCTGCCCGCTGACTGGACGTCGCGCTGGGCCGCGAACCATGCGGGCTTCCCGCAAGGAATCGACCTGTTGTTCGTCGCTTCCGCGCGCCTCGCTGGGCTCCCGCGCTCGGCGCGTCCCGTCGCTCCGGAGGCCCTGCCATGTACGTAGCCGTGAAGGGTGGCGAGGCCGCCATCGACAACGCCCACCGGCTGCTGGCCGAGGTCCGGCGCGGCGATCCGGCCGTACCCGAACTCACGGTGGCGCAGATCCGCGAGCAGATGCGCCTCCTCGTCGACCGAGTGATGACCGAGGGCTCCCTTTACGACCCGGATCTGGCCGCCCTCGCCCTGAAGCAGGCGCGGGGCGACGTGGTCGAGGCGGTGTTCCTGGTGCGAGCCTACCGCACGACGCTGCCGCGCTTCGGCGCCACCGAGCCCGTCGACACCGGGGCGATGACGCTCGCGCGGCGCATCTCCGCCACCTTCAAGGACCTGCCCGGCGGCCAGGTGCTCGGCCCGACTTTCGACTACACCCACCGCCTCGTCGATTTCGCCCTGGCCGACGGCGCCGTCCCTGAACCGGCCGGCGAAGCCGAGCCCGAGCCGGATGCCGCGGCCTGCCCGCGGGTCACCGATCTTCTCGGCAAGGCCGGCCTGCTCGAGCCATCGCCCCCGGACGCGGGTGCCCCGGTCGGCGACCTCACCCGCGAGCCGGTGGATTATCCCGCCGACCGGGCGGTCCGGCTCCAGGGGCTGGCGCGGGGCGACGAGGGCTTCATCCTGGCGCTTGGCTACTCGACGCAGCGCGGCTACGGCCGCACCCATCCCTTCGTTGGCGAGATCCGGGTCGGGGCGGTGGAACTCGAATTCACGCCGGAGGAGCTCGGCTTCCCGGTCAGTCTCGGCACGGTCGACCTGACCGAGTGCCAGATGATCAACCAGTTCCACGGGAGCGGCGCGGTGCCGCCGCAATTCACCCGGGGCTACGGCCTCGTCTTCGGCCAGGGCGAGCGCAAGGCCATGGCGATGGCGCTGGTCGACCGCTCGCTCCGGGCCGCCGAACTCGGCGAGGCCGTGGTGGTGCCGGCCCAGGACCAGGAATTCGTGCTGGCCCATTGCGACAGCCTGCAGGCGACGGGTTTCGTCGAGCACATGAAGCTGCCGCACTACGTCGACTTCCAGGCCGAACTCGAACTTGTCCGGCGCCTGCGCGCCGAGCACGCCGCCCGGGCAGCCGAGCCGGTCCAGGACGATCCCACCCTACGGGAGGCCGCTGAATGAACCCGCAAGGTACCGTCACGGTCTCGGCCGGCACCGGCTACAACTTCGCCTATCTCGACGAGGGCACGAAGCGGATGATCCGCCGGGCCATCCTCAAGGCCATCGCGATCCCTGGTTACCAGGTTCCCTTCGCCGCCCGCGAGATGCCGATGCCCTATGGTTGGGGCACCGGCGGCGTACAGGTCACCGCCGCGATCCTCGGCGCAGCGGACGTCCTCAAGGTCATCGACCAGGGTGCCGACGACACCACCAACGCGGTCTCGATCCGCCGCTTCTTCACCGCCACCGCCGGAATCGCCACGACGACGCGGACGGCAGAGGCCACGGTGATCCAGACCCGCCACCGCATCCCGGAGGCGCCGCTGACCGAGGGGCAGGTCCTCGTCTACCAGGTGCCGATCCCCGAGCCCTTACGCTTCCTTGAACCCCGCGAGACCGAGACGCGCCAGCTCCACGCGCTGGCCGAGTACGGCCTCATGCACGTGAAGCTCTACGAGGATATCGCCCGCCACGGCCACATCGCCACCACCTACGCCTACCCGGTGGAAGTCGCCGGTCGCTACGTGATGGACCCCTCCCCGACCCCGAAATTCGACAACCCGAAGATGGACGACTGCCCCGCCCTCCAGCTCTTCGGGGCGGGCCGCGAGAAGCGCATCTACGCGATCCCGCCCTACACCCAAGTGCGCAGCCTCGACTTCGAGGACCACCCCTTTCGGGTCCAGAGCTTCGACCGCCCCTGTGCCCTCTGTGGCGCCGAGGGCGTCTACCTCGACGAGGTCGTCCTCGACGATGCCGGCGGGCGAATGTTCGTTTGCTCGGACACCGATCATTGCGAGACCTGCCGCGCCGACGGCCACACCGGAGAGGCCGCGTGATCGCACCCTTGCTTCCCGATCCTTCGCTTCCCGATCCTTCGCTTCCCGAGCCCTTGCTTACGGTCGAGGGCCTGACCAAGCGCTACGGCCACCGCCGCGCCTGCGACGGCATCGGCTTCACCCTCGATCCCGGCGAGGTCCTGGCGGTGGTCGGCGAGTCTGGCTCCGGCAAGTCGACCCTGCTGTCGCTCATCGCCGGCGAGGTCGCGGCCGAGGCCGGCTCCGTTTCCTACCGCATGCGCGACGGTGCCGTCCGCGACCTCGCGACCCTGAGCGAAGCCGAGCGCCGGGCCCTGATGCGAACCGACTGGGGCTTCGTGCGCCAGGACGCGACGCAGGGCCTGCGCATGGCGGTCTCGGCCGGGGGCAATGTCGGCGAGCGCCTGATGGGCGTGGGTGATCGCCATTACGGCCGCATCCGCGCGACCGCCCTCGATTGGCTCGCCCGCGTCGAGATCGCCGCCGACCGGGTCGACGACCCACCGACGCGCTTCTCCGGCGGCATGCGCCAGCGCCTGCAGATCGCCCGTAACCTCGTCACCGCGCCTCGCCTCGTGCTCATGGACGAGCCGACTTCGGGCCTCGACGTCTCGGTCCAGGCCCGCCTCCTTGACATGATTCGGGGGCTGGTGGCCGAACTCGGCCTCGCGGTGATCATCGTCACCCACGACTTGGCCGTGGCGCGCCTGCTCTCGCACCGCGTCCTCGTGATGCGGGCTGGCCGGGTCATCGAGACCGGCTTGACCGACCAGGTCCTCGACGACCCGCAGGCCGCCTACACCCAGCTCCTCGTCTCCTCGGTGCTCGCCGCATGACGCCTTTCCTCGCCTTCGAAGACGTGGCCAAGAGCTTCACCCTGCACCTGCGCGATGGGGCGGTGCTCCCCGTCATCGCGGGGGCCAGCCTGGCGGTCCATTCCGGAGAGTGCGTCGTGCTCGGCGGCGCCTCGGGAGCGGGCAAGTCCTCGCTCCTCAAAATGGCCTACGGCAATTACCGCTGCCCGCAGGGAGCCGTCTGGGTCCGCGACGGCGCCCGTGCGGTCAACCTCGCCGCGGCCGCGCCGCGCGAGATCCTGGCCCTCCGCCGCACCACCCTGTCCTACATCTCGCAGTTCCTGCGGGTGATCCCCCGGGTCGGCGCCCGCGCCGTGGTGGAGGCTGCCGGGATCGAAGGCGGGCTTACCCCCGAGGCGGCCCGCACCCGGGCCGGCGACCTGCTGACCCGCCTCAACGTGCCCGAGCGCCTGTGGGCGCTGCCCCCGGCCACCTTCTCGGGGGGCGAGCAGCAGCGGGTGAACATCGCCCGGGGCCTCATCGCCGCGCGGCCGATACTGCTCATGGATGAGCCCACCGCATCCCTGGACGGCGCGAACCGGGCCGTGGTGGTGGACCTCATCGCCGAGAAGCGCGCGGCCGGCACCGCCATCCTCGGCATCTTCCACGATGCGGACGTGCGCGAAGCGGTGGCGACGCGGATTGTCGACGTCTCCGCCTTCCGTGGAGCATTGGCGGCATGAGCCAGACAGCGATCGACCGGGAGCACACAGTATGACGGACCGGGTCGAGATCCTCGAGAATGCGCGCCTCGTTCTGCCCGACCGGGTCGAGACCGGCTGGATCGCCGTGGTCGATGGGCGCATCGCCGAGATCGGCACCGGCTCGGCCCCCGAGCGCGGCCTCGATTGCGCGGGCGACACCCTCATCCCGGGCCTCGTCGAACTCCACACCGACCACCTGGAGAGCCACTATGCCCCGCGCCCCGGCGTGCGCTGGCACCCCCTTGGGGCGGTCCTGGCCTACGACGCGCAGATCGCGGCGTCCGGCATCACCACGGTGTTCGATTCGCTGCGCGCCGGCACCGACCCGGACGGGAGCGGTCTCGGGACCGAACTGGAGCTCCTCGCCGCCGCGCTGGCGGAGGCGCAAGACGCGGACCTGTTCCGGGCCGAGCACCGTACGCACCTGCGCTGCGAGATCCCCTCCACCGACGTGGTCGAGACCGTGCGCGCCTTCGCCGAGCGCTACGCCATCGGGCTGCTGTCGCTGATGGACCACACGCCGGGCCAGCGCCAGTTCCGGGATGTCGCCAAGTACTACGTCTATGCCGGGCGCGGCGGCCGCTCCCTGGAGGAGATCAAGCTCAGCACCGAACGCAAGATGCGCGAAGGACGCGCTCTCAACGCGGTCAATCGTCCCGCCCTGGTGGCGCTCGCCCGCGAACGCAGCATCCCGCTTGCCAGCCACGACGACACCACCCTAGCCGACGTCGCCCTATCGCGCGCCGAATCGGTGGCGCTCGCCGAGTTCCCCACCACCTTGGAGGCGGCGGAGGCCTCGCACGCGGCCGGCATCACCGTGATGATGGGGGCACCCAACCTGATCCGCGGCGGCTCGCATTCGGGCAACGTCGCAGCCCACACCCTGGCGGAGGCCGGCTATCTCAGCATCCTGTCCTCGGACTACGTGCCGGCGAGCCTGCTGATGGCGGCCTTCGGGCTACCCGAGCGCGTGCCCGGCATCACCCTGCCCGAGGCCGTCGCCACGGTGACGGCCAACCCCGCCCGCGCCACTGGCCTGACCGATCGCGGCCGGCTGGAGCCGGGCCTGCGCGCGGACCTCGTCCGGGTCCGCCTCGCCCGGGGCGTGCCTGTGGTGCGCCAAGTCTGGCGCGCCGGCGCGCGGGTGGTGTGATGCCCGGCGGCTTCGTCCTCGTGGTCGGCCCGAGCGGGGCCGGCAAAGACACTCTGTTGCGGCTGGCGCGGGACGCGCTCGGCGGTGATGCCCGCTTCCACTTCCCGCGCCGCCTCATCACCCGGGCGCCCTCGGCCCACGAGGACAACGTCGCGGTCACGGAGGAGGCCTTTTCCGTGGGCGCTGCCTCCGGCGCCTTCGCCTTGCACTGGCGAGCGCACGGTCTCGGCTACGCGATCCCCCGCGAAACGCTTGAGGCGGCTCGGGCCGGGCGGGTGGTGGTCTGCAACGTCTCCCGCCGGATCGTCGGCGAGGCCCGGCGGACCCTGCCGCATGTCGGTGTCGTGGCCATTACGGCATCGCCCGAAGTGCTCGCCCAGCGCCTCGCCGCTCGCGCCCGGCCGGAGGATGGCAATTTACGCAGTCGCCTCGACCGCGTCGCCCCACTCGAGGCCGAATGCATGATCTGGAACGACCGCGCCCCGGAGATCGGAGCTGCCAAGCTGACCACGTATCTGCGCGAGCAGGCAGCCTCAGTGCCACCGCGACACGAAGTTCACACGCTGTCCTCGTGTCGGTCGATGTCGGAGCCTGACATGGCACTGAAAGAGCGGCTTCGCGGCCTCAAGTCCCTTGCCGGTCCCTTCGCGCCATTCGAGGTTGGCGCCGCCCCGGATGACCCACGCGGTCTTTTCGAGGCATGGCTCTCCGATGCGATCGATCGGGGCATACCCGAAGCCCATGCCATGACGCTCTCGACTGTCGATGAGCAGGGCTACCCTGATGCCCGCGTCTTGATCCTCAAGAACGTGGATGCCGATGGGTGGCACTTCGCCAGCACGAAGCTCAGTCCCAAAGGCCGCCAGATCGCCGCCCGGCCCCGCGCCGCCCTGACCTTCTACTGGCAACCACTCGGCCGGCAGGTCCGCCTGCGAGGTCCGGTGATCGAAATGGGTCGAGAGATCTGTGAGGCGGACTTCTTGGCCCGCCCCATCGGTTCGCGTGCGGGCGCTCTGCTCGCCCGGCAGAGCGACGTCCTCGTCAGTGACGCAGCATTGGATGCGGGCTTGGCCGAGCAGCGGAGTCGGATCGAGGCCGACCCATCCACGGTATCACCGACCTGGGCGGTCTACGTCGTCAAGCCGGATGAGGTCGAGTTCTGGCAGGCGGACGAGGAACGCAGACACACGCGTTTGCGATACCGGCAAGAGAACCAAGGAGGCTGGACGCGCGAGCGCCTGTGGCCGTGATATTTCTTGGGCTAGGATGAAGCCACGTGACGGGCTGTTACAGAACGTAATCGCATGGGGCAGGGATGTTAGCTCTGATACACTCTTCGGCCCCAAGCGGACGGGCAGAAGGCCAGGCATGACCGCCGGGGGTTGAGCTCCGCGCACAGGACCTCGGTGGCCTGTCTACTCTGATGTGACACCCACGAGGTTCCTGAAGCGAACCATCCGAGGGTCAGAGAAAGGATGCGAGCGGACGCAGAGTGTGGGTCCGATCCATAAGATTTCGGTCAATACGCGCGATGGTCACCTTCGTTGCCGAACGTGCGGGAAGCCGATGGCGGTGACCCCTGCGCCACAAAAAACCCGCCGCGGCGGTATGCCGGACGGGATGAGGTTCGGCGCCGGGTCTCGGGGGGAAAGCGCCGTTGAACGGCCGCTACGACCGACCGTGGGACACGCTGATGACGGGCACGATCCTCGGTCGTCTGGGCACAGAGGTAGGGGCCAACGAGCCCGGGGGTCATGCACCGGTGACTTCGATGATCATCGCCTCGTGCCGTGCCCGTCCGTACTCGTCCAGGACCTCGACGTCCGCGCGGTGCGTCCCCGTCCCGAGATCCGAAGGCAGCCGGGCGACCCAGACGTGCGATGAGGGGATCGCCGACACCCAGAGCTTCTTCGTGTCCGCATTGCGCGCGAAGACCTGCGTCACGAACGGATCGGGCTGCCGCTTCCTCAGCATCGGGACGGCCGCGCGTCCGCCGCCGAGCCGCAAGGTAACCCGCGTCCGGGGTCCGCCATCGAACACGTTGACCACGAGGTCGGTCGATCCGACGGCCTCGACCGGGATCGGAGAGCCGAGCAGGCGCTCGACCGTATAGGCTCGGGCGAGTTCCGGAGTGCGGGCGTTGTACTGGCTATCGAGGGTAATCCGCATCGCCCGGTCCGGTTCGGAGGCGGCGACGAAACGTGTGGTGTAGCCTGCGCCGTCGATGGAGAGGACGTGGTAGCCGTTGGGCGTGCCATCCCGACTGTCGGCGCAGGCGATGCCGCGCCGGTCGTAGGGACCGCTCCACCACGATCCCGACACGGCCGTCAGGACGTGGTGATGATGCGTGCCGTCGCCACCGAGGTAATGGTGCTCGGTCGTGTGGGTGTGGCCGGCCACGCTGAGGCTCGGCCGTCCGGCCAGCAGGGCGAGGAGGACGTCGCGGTCGACGGTCGTGTTGGCCGGGTCCGCCGGGGCCCAATCCGTGATGAGCGGGATGTGCATGCCGATGACGACGAGGCGATCCTTCGGCCAGTCGCGCAGGATGTTCTCGACGAAGGTGAGCTGACGGTCGCCGAAGCGGCCCTCGTAACGGCCGCCGCGGGCACCGGGGGCAGCCGTGCCGATACCGAGGTAACGCACGTTGTCGAGCATCAGGAACAGCGCCTGGCCGTGCTCGAAGGCATAGTACGGCGCACCGTAGACCCGCTTGAACGTCTCCCGGCTGAGATCCGCGTCGGGCGCCTCGAAGTTCAGGTCGTGGTTGCCGCCGACGTGCCACCACGGGATGCCGACCCGGCCGATCATGCGATTGTAGCGTGGATAGAGCGAGAGATCGTCCGAGACGATGTCGCCCATCGTCATGCCGAAGGCAGCGGACGTGCCGAGGACGCTGGTCAGGGCGGTATCGCGCACGAAGGCGAGTTCGGCCTCGCTCGCGGGTTGCGGGTCCGTAAACAACAGAACGTCGAACGCTGAGGGCTCGTCGACACGCCGTAACGGGAAGTCGAGCGATTCCGGGAGCGCGCCCGTCGGTGCGAGGCCAGGGTAGCGAAAGCCGAGTTCGGTAGGGGTGCCATCGGGCCGATGGATATAGGAGAAGCGCGGAAGGTTGGTCGCGTCGAGCGGAACGCGGTAGCCGGATGGCTTGACGACGAACACGGTATCGCCGTCCGTGACGGCGAGGCGGTAGCGCCCGCTTTCGTCCGTACGCACGACGTCCCGTCCGTTCGAGACGGCGACGCCCGGCAGGCCCGGGTCGCCGATCTGCCTGCGTCCCGCCCCGGAGCGGTCCTCGAACACGACGCCGCTGGCGGTCACGGAGCCTTCCGGCCGGTCGGGCGCCGTGCTCCGTGCGAACGCCGGTGCGGCGAGCGTCGCGGCCATCGCCCCGAGCCCTGACACGGCCGCACGTCGGGTCATGGGGGACGCCGTGTCGTCGATACCATCGTTCATGCCAGGCTCCATCCTTGCGGTGGCATGGATACGGCTGCTGACGACCGTGTGACAGGATGCGACCGACACCCGTCGGCAGCGGGACCTCGGGTCCGATGGCGCACGGGCGGGTTTAGGGATAGGCCCGGCCGCGCCGAAGGTCCGGGGCATCGGCTTCCCGGGGCAGGCCGGCGGGGTGAGATGCGTTTCGAGATCGAGCGGAAGTTCCTGGTCGCCCATGAGGGCTGGCGCGCGGACGTCGTCGGCCAGCGACTTCTGAGGGACGGCCTGGTCGGGCACTTCGCCGGTGGGAAGGTCCGGGTGCGGATCGCCGAGGGACGCGGCTGGCTGACGGTCAAGGGCGAGCGCAAAGGGCTCGCCCGGGCGGAATTCGAATACGAGATCCCGGGGGCCGATGCCGAAGCCATGCTGACCGAGGTCTGCGAGCCGTGCCTCATCGAGAAGACGCGCCACTGCGTCCCCCATGCCGGAGTGAACTGGGAGGTGGACGTCTATGGCGGCGCCCTCTCGGGCATGGTGCTGGCGGAGATCGAGTTGCGGGACGAGGGGCAGGCGGTGGAACGACCCGACTGGCTCGGGACCGAGGTAACCCACGATCCTCGCTTCCGTCAGTCCACGATGCTGCGTCTGTCCCGGGAGGCGGGACGCAACATCACGCTCGCCGAGGTCCTTGCGGCACAGTTCTGAAGGGTCCCGGCGGCACGAACCGCGCAGCTTCCCGTATCCACCTCAAGCCTGCCGCCACCTCCCGGTCGCCCGGTGCGGGATATCCGAGGGCCGGACGGCTGGGTGAGGCCGCTCCTGGGCTCGCATCCGTCGACGCCGTGGCGTTCGCCGGCCGAGGGAGATGTGCTCAGGCCACGACGTCGAGCGGAGGTGCGGAGAGGGTATCAGGCGCGACGTCTACGATCAGCCTGCCTCGACGGGACCGGGAAAGCCACCGGTGCCGCGGCCAGGATCGGCTTCCAGGTCGAGCTCCACTCCTCCATGGGAGCGGGATCGGAGCGGTGGACGAGGTCGAGGAACGCCAAGCCGGCTTCCATCGTCGCACGCTTGACCAGGGGGTTCAGCGGCCCGCCGTTCCTGAGGGACCGGTCGGTGAAGACGCTGTGCGAACCGCCTTGAAACACGACGAGCGCCTTCTGCGGCGTCGGAATCGCACTGTAGACGTCGATGCGGTCCTGGACCGGCGAGAAGCGGCCGGGAATGCGGATCGTGTCCTCCGTCGTGGTCACGTGAAGGGTGGGAACGTCGACCATCGCCAGAACCGCCGCGAGGTCGGTCTCGCCGTAGAAGGGCGGCGCCGAGATGACGATGCTCGCCGTGAAGCGCGGGTCCCGGTATCCGATGAGCTTCCCGTCGCGGATCACCTGGGCGCCGGTGAGGATCAGGGTGGTGTTCGCCCCGTAGGAATGACCGGCCGCGACGATGCGTTTCCGGTCGATGGCGGCATGAAAGGGATTTTCGCGTTCGAGAAGGCGGTCGAGGCCGAAGCTCACGTCCCGCGTCCGCTCGATGGCCTCGCGTTCGTCCGCGGCCCCGTCGAGGCGGTCGAGGAGCAGGAGCGGATTGCCCTCCCACAGCGTCTGGTCGCTGCCGACGTGCTGGATGTGCAGGCTGGCTGTTCCACGTGCCGACCATCCCTCGCCGAGGTAGCTGTAGCCCTTCCTCGAGCCGCCGAGCCCGTGGGAGAAGACGATCAGCGGGAGCGGTCCCTTCCGATCCGAGGCGGCCGGCCAGTAGAGCCGCGCCGGCACCGCGCGGTCACGAGACGGGTCGACCCACTCGAAGTCGATGAACCGTGCCTCGGCGGACGCCGGCAGGGACTTAAGCCAGCCCGCTGCACCCGCGGCCATGACCATCGCGCCGAAGCGGCGACGGTCGGGTCCGTTCGTGGCCTTTGCTTGCGTCGCTACCTGGTTGGATGGGGCGTCGACGATGATGGTCATGGCGTCTCACGGGCCGGGCAGGACGGCATAAGGCCGGATCCTTATGGCCCTGGTTGGGCGACCATCGAATGATGAGGATCCCACCTGGCACCGCATGTCCGGATGGGCCACCTCCACCTGCGCCGGATGTGGCAACCCCATATTGCGCCCCCGCCGGGTTCCCCGCTCGCGCTTCGGACGATAGAACGCGAGGATGACCGTACCCAAAGAGATCGAATTGAAACTCACCGTCGACGGGCCTGACCTGACGGCTTTGAGGAAGCATCCACGCCTCAAAGGCTCCTCCCACACCAAGGACAGTCTAGCCTCCGTCTATTACGATACGTCCGACGGACAATTGCGGAAGGCCGGGTACGTTCTGCGGGTACGAGATACGAAAGATGGGTACGTGCAGACCGCGAAGGCATCGGGCGACGGCCTGCTCGAACGCCTGGAATGGGAGCGCTCGGTAGAAGGTCCCGAGCCCGACTTGCGTGCCCTGAAGGAGACGCCCCTAGCCGAGGTCCTCGGTAGGAAGTCGAAGCTGTCGCCGTTGTTCACCGTCGCCGTCGAGCGCCGTTCGTACCAGGTCGAGCAGGGCTCCTCCCGGATCGAGGTCGCACTGGACGAGGGCCGGATCACCCGCCCCGGCGGCAAGCGCGCCTCGGACGTCGTGTCCGTCGGCGAGGTCGAGCTCGAACTGAAGGAAGGCTCGGTCGCCGACCTGTTCGCCCTCGCGCACGAGATCGGCGCGGACGTCCCGTTCCGTCTGGGCGTCCGGACCAAGCCGGAGCGTGGCTTCGCGCTGATCGACGGTGAGCCTGACCGCGTCCGCAAGGCCGAGCCCGTGCCGCTGTCCGAGGATATGAATGCGGCCGACGCCTTCCGTGCCGTCGCCCATGCCTGCCTACGTCACATGCGGATCAACGAGGATATCATCCTCGACCATCGCGACCCCGCCGCCCTCCATCAAACGCGCGTCGCGATCCGTAGGCTTCGGTCGGCCTTCTCGCTGTTCGGCGACCTCGTCTCGGACGAGCGGACCGACGCCATGCGCTCGAACCTCAAGCGCCTGTCGGCGCCGCTCGGACGAGCGCGCAACCTCGACGTCTTCCTGACGCGGACCCTGCCTGCCGAGCGGGAACGCCACCCGGACGAGGGCGGCCTGCTCAACTTGGAAAGCCACCTCGAAGCGCAGCGAACCGAAGCCTACGAGGCCGTCCGGACCGCGCTGGGCTCGGACGAGTGGCGGCGGTTCGTCCTCGACCTGGTGGCTTGGATCAACGCCGGTCCCTGGCTCACGAACGGGGCTGAGAAGGAAGCCCGTCGCCGGGAGCAGCCGGCAAGCGCATTCGCGTTCAAGGTGTTGGAAAAACGCAGGCGCCAAGTGAAGAAGCGCGGGCGCGACCTTGCGAGCCTGAGCACCGAGGAGCGGCACGAGGTCCGCATCGCGGCGAAGAAGCTTCGCTACGGAGCCGAGTTCTTCGCCGGGCTCTACACCGGCAGGAAGGCCGCCAAGCGCCACAAGGCGTTCCTGTCGGCGCTCGAAGACCTGCAGGACGGCTTGGGCGACCTCAACGACATCGCCACCGGCCACGAGATCCTCGGTGAGCTTTCCGGAACGGAGGCCGGAGCCGGATCGGCTCTGTTCGCAGCGGGCATGACCGCCGCGGACATCGAGGCACGGACGCGCAAGCTCGTGGCCTCGGCCGCGGAGGCTCACGAGGCGCTGGTCGACGTACGCCCGTTCTGGCGCTGAGGAAAAGTGAGTCGGGAGCAGCCCTTAGGTTAGGAGGTGCTGCCCAACTAGCTCGATGACTGCCACGGCGACGAGGAAGCCGGTAAGATAAAGTGGCATCCGGCTCCGGCGGTCGTCCATCCGCGCAAGGATCCGGTTCATCCCCTCGTCGTCGTGGTGATCCCGGAACATCAGCGTCGCGCCAGCGACGAGGTGGTGCCGTGGTTCAGTGGCATCGGGATGGGATCGGCCAGGAGGCAATCGGCATCGGCGATCTCTCGCCGCAGGTCGTCGCGTTGCGCCTCGACCAGATCCCCAAGGATGTCATCGTCGTAGCCATCGATTACGGCGACGAGGCAGAGACCTGAACCATCCCACTCGAACTCGACCAGAACCTCATGCTGGGCATAGGGGTCGTGGGGGTCGATGCAGAGGTGCTTCGGCATGGTCTGGGCTGACTCGCGCCGACGGGGTGGCGATGCGGGCCTCCTAGGCCCGGGCCGTGACGGTGGCATGAACGCCATCCGATGCCGTTGCGAGGCCAGGAAACGTGGCCGGCGAGATGCGTCGAGGTGAGGCTGGCAACGTCTCGGGCCACGACGGGGCCGGAAACGCGCACGTCACGGTTTGCGACGGACGGGCGGAGACGGGAGTGGCGGTCAGTCTCGTTCGGGTACGGCCAACATGACCGCCGCTCGTACGGCGGCCCGCCGGAGCTCATCCCCAGCCCAGGATCGGCGCATCAGGGTATCGGCGAAAGGGTGCCCTGCGACGGCCAATGCCGGATCGATCCGATACCCCTCGCCGAAACCGACGGGGCCACAAGACGGATCGGCGAGGTAGGCGTCCACGACGGCCGTCACATCGTCATCAACGATCCTTAGTGTGTCCAGCTGGTCCAGCGTCATCGGTCCGGGCATTGCATCGCCTTAGGACGGCTCGACGACGCTGGTAAGTCGGTTTCCCTGCCGGCCGGGCCTCGGCCTGAACACCGCGGTGTTGGACCCGTAGGAGGCGAACGCATCATGCCATTCGATCAAGCCGCGCCATTGGAGGTGCGGGCCGAAGCCGCCGGGGGTGGGGCGAAGCCCTGGGCTTGGACCATTCATCGTGGGGCCACCCGATGCCTCGTTGTTCGCTCCCGTCCCGAGTACCGGGATCGGGCCGAAGCGCTGGAAGCCGGCCTGAAGGCCGCTGGCGGGGTGGGGGCCCGGCTGGGTGCTGAGGTCGTGGTGCGCGATGGTGTCCCGACCTGACCTTCGGTCTCCCATCCGGATCGGAGACCGAGGTGCGTTCCCCCTCCCGCACCATCCTCGTCGCGCTCGTTGCGCTCACCCTCTGGCCGCAGCCAAGCCTGGTCGCGGCCCAGGCCGAGGGACGCGAGGCGCAAGCCACGGCCGAACGGGTCGCGGCCGAAGGCGTCGCCATCGGCTCACCGTCCGGCGCGGGTGGCGATCCGCAGACCTCGGTGGCCCAGCCCGTCTTCTCGGCGGGCCGGGCGGCGGAGGTGACGACCTCGTTCCAACCCCTGCTCGGACCCTTGGGCGACCCCGGCGGATACCGCGCCTTCCTGGAGCGGCACGGGATCACCTTCGGCCTGATCACGGTGGCGGAGACCTACCGCGATGTCCGTGGCGGATTGCGGCGCGGCTCCACCGGCCTGACGCTGCTCGACCTCGACGTCGACGTTGATCTCGGCACCCTGGCCGGGTGGAAAGGAGCGAGCGCCCACGCCACGGTCTACCAGATCCAGGGCAGCGGCACCTCCCGCTCCCGCGTCGGCAACCTCATGACCATCAGCGAGATCGAGGCCCTGCCCGCCTCGCGCCTCTCGGAACTCTGGCTGGAGCAGAGCCTGTTCGACGACCGGCTGTTTATCCGCGTCGGCCAGCTCTCCGCCGACACCGAGTACATGGTGAGCCAGACCAGCATCCTGTTCACCAACGGCACCTTCGGCTGGCCGGCGATCTTCGCCGCGAACATGACCGATGGAGGGCCGGCCTACCCGCTCTCGGCGCCGACCGTTCGCCTGAAATACGTGCCGACCCGTGAGCTCTCGTTTCAGGCCAGTCTGATCGACGGCACGCCCGGCGGAGGCAACCCGCGCTCCGGGATCGACCCGCAGCGCCGCAACCCGAACGGCACCCGCTTTCCGGTCTCCGATCCGCCGCTCGCCATCGCCGAGGTTTCGTACGCCTACAATGCCCGCCCCGGCGACACGGGCCTGCCCGGCACCGTGACGTTCGGGGGCTGGCACCGGTTCGGCCGCGTCGATGCCCTCATGCCCGACCCCGTGAGCGGACTCGGCCGAAGGGTTTCGGGCGATTCCGGAATCTACGGGGTGATCGACCAAACGATCTACCAGGAGTCGAACGATCCCAACGACGGCGCAAGCGTGTTCCTGAGGGCTTCGGCTTCCCCCGGCGACCGCAACCTCGTGGATTTCTACCTCGACGGCGGGATCGCCTATCGCGGCCTTTTCCCCGGGCGCTCGGACGACACCCTCGGGTTCGGCGTCGGCGTCACGCACATCTCCCCCGTGGCGCGGCGGCTCGATGCGATGGCCGCCCTCCAGAGCTCGGCACCCGCCCCCCGCCGCAGCGCCGAGCTCCTGCTGGAGGCGACCTATCAGGCCGTGCTCGCTCCCGGCATCGCGCTGCAGCCGACTGTGCAGTACGTCGTCCACCCGGGGGGCGGGATCGCCAACCCCCGCGATCCCGACGGCACACGGGTGCGCAATGCCTTGGTGTTCGGCCTTCGCGCCATCACCCGCTATTGAGCCGGACGCGGTCCTTCACTCAGTCCCGCGGCGGCCGGATGCCCAGGACACGGATCAGCGCGTAGGCGATGACCGCCGAGAGGCAGGCGATGGCGATGGCCACGGTGGAGCCGGCCTCGTTCTCGGTGAGTGGCAGGCCCTTGGTGTTCATACCGAACAGCCCCGTTACGAGCGTCGGCGGCAGGAACAAAGCGGTGAGCACCGACAGCATGTAGAGCTGCCGGTTCGAAGCCTGCGCGAGATAGGAGGACAGCTCCTCCTGCATCAGACGGCTGCGGTCCGCGAGCAGGACCATGTCGCGGTCGAGCGCATCGAGCCGCTGCGCGATCCGGGTGGCCGCGGTGATGGCCGCATCCGGGACCTCCTCGTCGGCTCCGGAGGTCTCCAACCGGTGGAAGACCGCACGCAGGCCGAGGAGCTGGCGGTGCAGCCGGACCGCGTCCCGGCGGATCGGCCCGAGCCGACGACGCTCGCCGCGGACACGCTCGTCGAGGATGTGGTCCTCGATCTCGTCGAGTTCATCGGCCAGGCGGGCGCCGGTCTCGGCCATCGAGGTCACGACCCGCTCGACGATGACGTCGAGCAACTGGATCGGGGCGAGGATGCCTCGACCGTCCACGGCGGCGTCGCGGGCGAGGTCCGGTCCGAGGACGGGATGTCGCCGGCCGCTTGCGAGCAGGCGTGCACCCATGACGAAATGCAGGCGACCGCCGGCGTCAATCCTGGGGCTTTCACCGGTCTCCCGGACGAGATCGGCCACGACGCCGCCGATATGGCCCGCCTCGACGATGAGGCGCTGGTGCGGATCGCTGGCGAAAGCCGCGGTGGCGAGGCGAGGCGGACCGAGGCGTCCTTCGTCGATCACGGCCGGCAGGCGCGCGTCGTTCAGGTTGAAGTGCAGCCAGGTGAACGCCTCGCCGAAGCTCCCCGGGACGGACAGCGCCTCCCCGTGGTCGACGAGGTGACCACATCCAGTCTCGTCGAAACGCATCGCCCAGAGCAGCCCCGGAAGCGCCGGCTCGTCGCACAGGCGGCGAGCGGGTGTCTCGGTCGTGATCTCCATACGGCTTAGAACACGTGGCGCAGGATGAAGAACAGCGTGCCGGCGATCAGGATCGCGGCCGGCAGCGTCATGATCCAGGCCAGCGCCATGTTGCGTACGGTCGATACCTGCAGTCCGGAGCCGTTGGCGGCCATGGTGCCGGCGACGCCCGACGACAGGATGTGCGTGGTCGAGACCGGCAGGCCGTAGAGTTCGGCGAGCCCGATCGTCCCCGCGGCCACGATCTCGGCCGAGGCGCCCTGGGCATATGTCAGATGGGTCTTGCCGATCTTCTCGCCGACGGTGACGACGATGCGCTTCCAACCGACCATGGTGCCGAGGCCGAGTGCGAGGGCGACGCAGACCTTCACCCAGCTCGGGATGTAGCGGGTGCCCTCGTTGAGGAGCTCGGTGTAGCCCTTGAGGGTCTTGGCGTCGGCCTCGGACAGGGTCGCGCCCGACTTCGGCAGCAGGCGGATCGCGTCGGAGGCGAGGTACATATCGTTGCGGACGTTCGAGGTCGCCCCCGCCGGGACCTGCTGGAGCGAGCCGTAACCCTTCACCGACGTAGCGATGTCGGTCGAGAGAGCCGAAAGCGCACCGAAGACCTCCGGCTTGTTGAGGTCCTTCGCCTTCAGTGCGTCGGCCACCGTCTTGCGGGCCTGGGCAGCCTCGGGACGCGCCCCGCCACCGGAATAGGTCGAGAATACCTTGCTGGCGGCATCGGAGGTTTGGACGAAGGCCGGGGTCGCGTCGGCGTTCATGGTCCGGTTCAGGGCGTAGGCGGTGGGGGCCGCGCCGATCAGGATCAACATGATCAGGCCCATGCCCTTCTGGCCGTCGTTGCCGCCGTGGAAGAACGACACCAGGGTGCAGGTCAGGATCAGGACGCCGCGGATCCAAAGCGGGGGCGGGGCATCGCCCTTGGGGGCCTCGTACAGGTCCTTGCGACGGACCGTGAACTTGAGGGCGAGAAGTAGGAGGGCGGCTGCGACAAAGCCGCAGATCGGGCTGAAGGCGAGTGCCTTGAACACGCCGAGCGCTTGGTTCCAGTCGACGCCGGAGGTGCCGTCCTGGCCGCCCATCAGCTGGTTGGCCAGCCCGACGCCGAGCACCGACCCGATCAGGGCGTGCGAGGAGGAGTTCGGCAGGCCCATCGCCCAGGTGCCGAGGTTCCAGATGATGGCCGCGATGAGAAGCGAGAAGATCATCGCGTAGCCGGCGCCCGAGCCGACCTGCAGGATGAGTTCGACCGGCAGCAGGGTGACGATGGCGTAGGCGACCGCGCCCGAGGACAACAGCACGCCGAGGAAGTTGAAGGTCCCCGACCAGATCACCGCCACCAGGGGCGGCATCGAGTGGGTGTAGATCACGGTCGCCACGGCGTTGGCGGTATCGTGAAACCCGTTCACGAACTCGAAGGCCAGGGCGATCAGCAGCGCGAGCCCGAGCAGTGCGAAGGCGCCAAGCGCCAGCGGCTCCTGGTGGACCGCGTTCATGTCAGCGATCAGGCTGAACACGGCGTAGCCGAGGCCGGCGACGAGCACGAGCAGGAAGGCGATGACGCCACCTGGATGGATGCCATGGTCCAGGCTGGGCTTGCCTGTCGCCACGTGTCCGGCTGTAGCGGCCGGTGCCATAATCGCGTCAGACATAGACACCCTTAATTTATTTTGTGTCTCCGGGATTAAATTCGGTTGATGACGGTGAGGTGACAATCTAAGGCGACAACGAGATAAATTTATTTATCGATATATTATAATGGCGCCGTGCATTTATCGCTCGAACGAAGGCCTCCAGAAAAGCCGTAGGGCCCAAAATCGAACTTGGCCGACCAAAGGTGGAGTGAACGCTTCGATCATGTTCAGCGCCACGCTGGATGACTTAGCTGAGCGCGAAGCTGATATGGATCGCTATCCATGCGAACGTCCGGTTTCTCGACTTTGCTCGTCGAAAGCAGACCGTCGCAAATCCACCCGACCCGGTCATAGAGCGGACGGACGGCTGCCGACCCAACCCGGCCGCCTGGATCGCCATGCGCGCTTCCCATGAGCGGCCATTCGTTCGCTGTCCGGCAGCGACGGCTTGGGGTGGGTGTGTCTCGGCGCTACCAATTTGAGGAGTAGACCCGCTGCGTCCGCTGTCGATTATCGGCAACACGACGGCTTCCAGGAAGGGCCTCTCAGGCCGGCGACGATCAGCCATGACACCTCGTGTCAGCAGCCAAGCACGGACGTTGATGTACCCGAGCTTCGTTTTACATTATTCACGGCTGTGACTGAACTGAGGCGTTTGAGCAAATGCGAACTTCGGTGGGCACTGGCGTCGATCCATGGCGCGATGAGTTGCAAGCTGTCCTTGAGGATGCCGATGCAGTTGGTCGCTGGCAGGTCGACGCCCGCCAAAATCTTGTCACTGGCGACGCCATGATCGCCTTCCTGTTCGGCTTCACCCCCAAGTTGGCTGAGGAGGGTATTCCGTTTGAAACGTTCAACGGCGGCGTCCACCCGGAAGACCGGGCACACGTCATGGGGCAAATCTGGCGATGCGCGATATACGGCGGTTGGTTTATCGCTGAGCACCGTGTTTGTTCGGCCGACGGTCAGACGCGCCGGATTCTGGCTCGCGGGAAGTTCGACAAAGATGACACTGGCGCCGTGGTATCGGGCCGCGGCATTGTCGTAGACATCACACACAGTGAGGAAGGGCATAGCCCCCTCATCGTCACGAGTGCAGATCACGGGACTGTGCCGCTGGAGCAAGCGGCGGGCTTCATTTTAGCGGGTTACAGGTCACTCCAGGAGGCTGAGCAGCCGGAGGCCCTCGCCTTGGCGGAGAGGCTGCTATTGGAGCTCGGTCGCAGCCTAGCCCGGGCGGAAGTTCGCAGTCGTCTCGAACAATTGCATTAACCGGACATCATCCCGTCCAAGTTGCAGTTTCAGAGCGCCCTTGGCTCAGCATCGACAACAACTGGGGCTGTAATTCCGTACCTCCGTTGTTCTCTTGAGAACCACAACTTACGCGCAAAGCGTCCGGTTCGGAGAAGACGCAAGAGCGGGGTGACGACCGCGAGAGTTCAAAGCCACTTTGCGTGGCAGTTCGAACGAAGGTGGGATTTAAAAGTTTTCTACTCAAAAGCACACTAGCAAAAATCAATCTATTTCAGCCGTAGCCCGGACGGGCAGATCCCGACCCGACCTGGTCATTCATCGCTCGCTTTCGAACATCCGGATGCGGACGTTCAACTTGAGAGAGAATGCAGCCATCGATTCAATCATGATTGAACGTCTGATTGCCGAGATCCATCGGCACGATGTGCAGAGTTATGGGGATGCTCAAATTTAGAAGCTGCACGTCGGATCGGGCGGTATGGTCTAGGCCAAGCGCATCGCCACCACGCCGGCCACGATGACGACGACAGCAGCAGTTCGCGACATGAGAAGCGGCTCTTTCAGAACAACGACAGAAATCAGCATCGCAAACAGGACACTGGTCTCACGCGTTGCCGCGACCAGGGGAATGGGCGCGACTGTCATCGCCCAGATCGCGATCCAGTAGGAACCGAGCGCCAGCCCGCCGCCGCCGAGCCCGGGCAGCGCGAGGCCCCTGACGGAGCTCAGGATGCCACGCCCGCGGGTCCAAAGGACGAAGACCGGCAGCGGAATGGCGTCGATCACGAAGAGCGCGGCCGCGTAGGCATGGGGGTCTCCCGCCGCCCGCGCGCCGAGCCCGTCGACCAAAGTATAGCCGGATATCAGGGCTCCGGTTAGCAGCGCGTAGCCGAGGGCGGTTCGGCTCAGGCCTTGCCCGCCCGCCTTCGCAAACGCCATCATGGCAACGCCGGCGCAGAGGATCGCAATGCCGAGGGCGGCGAGCGGCGCCAGCGCCTCCTGCAGCAACAGGAGCGACGCGCAGGCCGTCAGCAGTGGGGCGCTACCCCGAGCGATCGGGTAGACCTGACCCATGTCCGCGTGCCGATAGGCCTCGGCCAGGGCGATGTAATAGCCGAGATGCAACAGTATCGAGCCCGCCAGCCAGGGCCAGGCGGCCGAGGGCGGCGACCCGAACCAGAGCGACGCCGGGAGTGCGAACAGCCCGGCCGAGGCGGAGATGAGTGCCATGGTGAGGATTGGTTCAAGGCGAAGCTTCGCGACCGCGTTCCAGCCTGCATGCATGAAGGCGGCGGCGAGTACGGCGCTGAACACGGGCAGGCTCAAGCCGGTGGCTGTCATGGGGTTTCGGGTCCTGGGCACGGCCGTCGCGGGACCGACATCGGGCGGACCGCTCCGCACCCGTTCCTAAGGCAGACTTGCCGCGAAAGAAATCAAAAAGCCACAAGAAACCACATTACCGGGCGACGATTAGTGTCAGGCCCCGGTGCGCGAGGGCATCCCTCATGGGCAGCGGGGGCTCCGCATCGACGATGAGCCCGGTCCCTACCGGGATCGGCGCGAGGCGGAGCGGGGTCAGGCGGCCGAACTTGGTGCTGTCCGCCACGATATAACCGCGCTCGGCCGCCGCCAGCATTCCGACCCGCAACTCGGTGGGGAGTGGTGCAAAGTCGGTGATCTCGCCGGACGGCGAGATGCCTCCGGCCCCCACGAAGGCGACGTCGGCACGAAAGCGCGCCAGCGTTGCCAGGGCGTCGGTGCCGAATGCCGCCTCGTCCGCGCCCTCGATCTCGCCACCGAGGAAATGAACCCGCACGCCGGCGACGCGGCACAGAAGGAGCCCGACGGGCAGGCTGTTGGTGCAGATGGTCAGGCCCTTCGGCACGGGACGCGCGAAGAGTGGATCGCGGCCGGCGAGCGCGTTGGCTACCGCCAGGGTGGTGGCGCCCGAATCGAGCACCACCACCATGCCGTCCTCCACGAGCCCTGCTGCAACTCGTCCGATCGCCGCCTTGCCCGTCGTGTTATCGCGCTCCCGGATGGCCAGGACGGGCTCGTCCGAGCGTCGCGTCGCGCCGCCATGTACGATGGCGAGGTGGCCCCGCTCGGCTAGGGCCTTCAGGTCACGCCGGATTGTCTCCCGCGAGACGCCGAAGCGGTCCGCCATTCCCTCGACGCTGACGCTTCCATCACGGCCGAGTCGCGCGAGTATCCCGTCCTGGCGGGAGGCCGCGAGGGTGCGGGTTTCGGGGGTCGAGCGCCTCCGGCTCATCGCTGCGCCCCTTCCGAACCTGTACCCGTTGCCAACCCGAACACCGCACGGATCAGGCGCAGGTTCTTCCGCCGCGCCAGGCAGGCCATCGCGTGGCGGTTGACGAGATCGGGGCCGTCGATCGGGATCGCGGCGATCCGGGCGTCCTCGCCGCATTCCAGGGACGAGACGATACCGATGCCGATGCCGGCGGCTGCGGCCTCGATCACCGCCTCGCGACTGTCGAGCTCCATCAGCACGGTGGGCGCGATGTGGGCGCTCCGGCAGGCCCGGTCGAAGGTTCGCCGGGTCACGGAGGTGGGCTCGCGCAGGACCATGGCGGCTCCGTCGAGTTCGGCCATCGGCAGGGCCTTGCGATGCGCCAGGGGATGGGACCTCGGGACGACGGCGCAGATGCGCGAGACGGCGATTTCCGAGAGGTGGAGGTCCGGATGCGCCTCGGCCTCCGTGAGGACGGCGACGCTCGCACGCTCCGACAGCAGGGCTTCGCGCGTGTCGGCGGCGTTACCGAGGATCAGCCCGACGACGATGCCGGGATGGCGCGCCCGGAGCCGCGCGAGGAGCGGCATCACGATGTGGGGCGAGTCGACCGCGATCTCGACCCGCCCCGAAACGAGCGTCCGGTTGGCCTCCAGCAGATCCTCGGCTTGCTCCACGAGCCCGAAGAGCGGGCCGGTGATTTCCGCGAGAGCCTGACCCTGCGGCGTTAGTTCCGCGGCCCGCGCCGTGCGCCGGAACAGCACTAGGTCGTAGCGCTCCTCCAGCGCCTTAATGTGCCCTGTCACCGCGGGCTGGCTTATGCAGAGACGCTGCGCCGCGCGTGTGAAGCTGCCTTCCCGCGAGACGGCGTCGAAGGCGCGAAGCTGGAACAGGTTCATGGCGATCTATCGGCAGGACTTATGGCGAGCATCACGAGAAACGATTTGATCTGATGGGTTGCCCGAACGCAAGATCGAGCTGTCCCCGAAGCGCCCACGCGGCTTCGGGCCATCCCACGGCAGATCGGGCAGGATCACCATGACAGCCGCCGCTCCCATTCTCCTCACGCCCGGTCCGCTGACGACGTCCGAGCGCACGCGCGCGGCGATGATGACCGACTGGGGCTCCTGGGACGGAAGCTTCAATGCTCTCACAGCGAACGTCTGCGAGCGTCTCGTCGCGATCGCCAACGGTACGGGCAGCCATGTCTGCGTGCCGCTGCAGGGGAGCGGCACCTTCGCCGTCGAGGCCGCGATCGGCACCCTGGTCCCGCGTTCCGGCAAAGTGCTGGTCCTGGTCAACGGCGCCTACGGCAAACGCCTCGCGAAGATCTGCGAGGCCCTGGGACGCGATCACACGGTCTACGAGACGGCCGACGACGTCCCTACCACGCCCGAAGCCGTCGACGGCCTGCTTGCCGTCGATCCCGCCATCAGCCATGTCGGGCTGATCCACTGCGAGACCAGCACCGGCATCCTCAACCCGCTGCCCGAAATCGCCGCCGTGGTCGCGCGCCACGGTCGCGGCCTGATCGTCGATGCGATGAGTTCCTTCGGCGCACTCCCGATCGACGCGGCCGCGGTGCCGTTCGAGGCGCTGATCGCCGCCTCGGGCAAGTGCCTCGAAGGCGTGCCCGGCATGGGCTTCGTGATCGCGCGGGCGGACGTCCTCGCCAGAGCCGAAGGCAACTCAGCCTCGCTGGCGCTGAATCTGAGCGACCAGCACCTCTACATGCAGCGCACCGGGCAGTGGCGCTTCACCCCGCCGACCCACGTCGTCGCCGCGCTCCACGAGGCGCTGCTGCAATACGACGAAGAGGGCGGCCTGCCGGCCCGCCACGCCAAGTACGCCCGCAACTGCGAGGTGCTGATCCGCGGCATGGAACGGCTCGGCCTGAAGTCCTTCCTGTCGCCCGAGATCCAGGCCCCGATCATCGTGACGTTCCACGCGCCGAACGACCCGAAATACCGCTTTGCCGACTTCTACGCCGCCGTGCGCGAGAAGGGCTTCATCCTCTACCCCGGCAAGCTCACGCAGTTGGAGACGTTCCGGGTCGGCTGCATCGGCCATGTCGAATCCGCCGACATGGAGCGCGCGGTCGAGGCCGTCGCCGCGGTGTTCGCCGAACTGAACGTCACGACCCTCTGATCGCACGGAGAAAGTATCGTCATGTCCTACGCGCACCCGAAGAAACTCCAGGCCGCGATCCTCGACTGGGCCGGGACCGTCGTCGATTTCGGCTCCTTCGCACCCACCCAGATCTTCGTCGAGGCGTTCGCGGAGTTCGGGGTCGCCGTCAGCCTGCCCGAGGCCCGGGGCCCGATGGGCATGGGCAAGTGGGATCACATCCGCACGCTTCTCAATCAGCCCGAGATCGCCGCGCGCTACGCCGCTGCCCGCGGACGCGAGGCGACCGACGCCGACGTCACCGCGATCTACGAACGCTTCATGCCGCTGCAGATCGAGAAGATCGCAGAGCATTCAGCCGTGATCCCAGGTGCTCTGGACGCCATCTCCGACCTGCGGGCCAAAGGCCTCAAGATCGGCTCCTGCTCCGGATACCCCGCCCGCGTCATGGAGAGGGTGGTCGCACTCGCTGCCACGAATGGTTACGTCGCCGACCACGTGGTCGCCACGGATGAGGTCCCAAACGGGCGTCCCTTCCCGGCCCAGGCGCTTGCCAACGTAATCGCCCTCGGCATCGACGATGTCGCCGCCTGCGTGAAGGTCGACGATACGGTCCCGGGCATCCTCGAAGGGCGCAAGGCCGGGATGTGGACGGTGGCACTCACCTGCTCCGGCAACGCGCTGGGGCTGACCTACGATGCGTTCCGCGCGCTTCCCGCCGATCGTCTCGCCTTAGAGCGGACTCGGATCGCCGCCCTGTTCGCCGATTCGAGGCCCCACTTCCTCATCGACACGATCGCCGACCTGCCGGGTGTCGTGAACGACATCAACGGGCTGCTGGCCGACGGACGCATGCCGCAGGCCTGCTGAAGGCGACCGAAGAGAAAAACTGTCTCGGTCGGACGCATTTTTCCCACCTGCCCGAGATTGTCCGACGCCAATCCGCGGTCGAATGCCGTGGATGGACTGCGGCTGTCTCGATAAGATCAAATACTGACATGTATTGTCTATCTAACGAGCAAGGAGTGCGTAAATCCTGATCTTGATCGTCGGAGGTTTCGTCTTTCTACTGTCATGTGTCGGGCGCAAGAAACGTCAGAACGACAATACCCAGGAGCATCGTCCATGAAAGCCTTCGGCCTCCTCGCTCTGACCCTCGCTCTGACGTCGTCCTTGACGGCTCCAGCCGTAGTATCGGCAGCGGAACGTACCAAGCTCACGATCTACACCGCCTTGGAAAACGACCAGCTCGGTCCGTTCAAGGCCGGCATCGAACGGGCGGTCCCCGATGTCGAGGTGGTCTGGGTGCGGGACTCGACCGGCGTCATCACCGCTCGGTTCCTCGCCGAGAAGGACAATCCCCGGGCCGACATGGTGATGGGGCTCGCCGCCTCCAGCCTCCTGATGTTCGAAAAGCAGGGCCTGCTCGCTACCTACGAGCCGAAGGGAGCAGACGCCCTCAAGCCCGCCTTTCGCGACTCCATCGGCCCCTACAGCTGGACAGGCACCGACGCCTCGATTGGCGTGATCTGTTTCAACACCGCAGAAGCCGAGAAGGATGGCGCGAAGACCCCTGTGCGATGGGCCGACCTTCTGGTGCCATCTCTCAAGGGCAAGGTGGTGATGCCACACCCCGCCTCCTCCGGCACCGGGTACCTGCTGGTCGCCGGTTGGCTCCAGGGCATGGGTGAAGAGGCGGGCTGGGCTTTCATGGACAAGCTCCACGAGAACATCGCCGCCTACCTCCATTCGGGCTCGGCGCCCTGCGTCCAGGCCGCCCGCGGCGAGCGCACCGCCGGCCTGTCGTTGGACATGCGCGGCGCCGCCGAGAAGACGAAGGGCGCGCCGCTGGCCGTCATCGTTCCCGCCGACGGCACGGGCTGGGACGAAGAGGCCTACGCGATCGTCGGCAACACCAAGCACCTCGAACTCGCGCGCAAGGTCGCCGACTGGGGCGCGACCAAGGCCGCCAACGAGCTCTACGCCAAGAGCTACGCGGTCGTCGCCTATCCCGGCGTCGCCAACGTGCCCGCGAACTATCCCGCCAATGCCGAGTCCGCGATGATCAAGAACGATCTCGGTTGGATGGCCGACAACCGCGAGCGGGTGCTCGCCGAATGGTCGCGCCGCTACGAGGCCAAAGCCGCCAAGAAGTAGGGTTCGTCCGAACGAGAACGCGAGAGATCGAGGGTGCTGCCATGACGCTTCGCGACGCGACGCCGTTTCTTAGGGTTTCGGGATTGTCGAAGCGCTACGGTGCTTTCACCGCCCTCGACGGGATCGACTTGGAGATCGCGCGGGGAGAGTTCGTCTGCTTCCTCGGCCCCTCCGGCTGCGGCAAGACGACCTTGCTGCGCATGATCGCCGGGCTCGACCGGCAGGATGAGGGACGCATCGAGATCGGTTGCCGCGATGTCTCGTCGGCCCCGCCCTCGGAGCGCGACTTCGGCATCGTGTTCCAATCCTATGCGTTGTTCCCGAACCTGACCGTCGCAGCCAACGTCGCCTACGGCCTCGTCAACAAGCGGATGCCGAAAGCGCGGATCGCCGCGCGGGTAGCCGAGCTCCTATCCCTCGTTGGCCTGCCCGAACAGGGAGCCAAGTACCCGGTCCATCTCTCGGGTGGCCAGCAGCAGCGGGTGGCACTTGCCCGGGCACTGGCCACCTCCCCCTCCCTGCTCCTCCTCGACGAACCGCTCTCGGCGCTGGACGCCAAGGTGCGTACACGGCTTCGCGACGAGATCCGGCAACTGCAGAAGCGCCTCGGCATCACGACCATCATGGTCACGCACGACCAGGAGGAGGCGCTCGCCATGGCGGATCGGGTCGTCGTGATGAACCGCGGCGCGGTCGAACAGGTCGGCACGCCCCAAGACATCTACCGTCAACCCGCCTCGGCGTTCGTCGCCGATTTCATCGGCGCGATGACCTTCCTGGACGCTACCGTGGGGGGCGCCCGCGAGCTTCGGGTCGGCAGCGTCGATCTCGTCTGCGAGGACGGGCGCGGCTTCATCCCCGGCAGCCCCGTCCGCCTCGGCTTCCGCCCCGAAGAGATCCGTGTCGGTAACGTCGCCGCCACCGACGTCAACGCCATCGAGGTGCGGGTGCGCAGCCTGGAATTCCTAGGCTCGTTCTACCGCGCCCGCCTGGAGCCGAGCCGCGACCTCGGCGGAACGCTGGTCGCCGACCTCTCGGCCAACCTGCACGGCGACCTCGCCCTCAGCGAAGGCCAATACCTCTACGTTTCCCTACCGCCGGCGGCCCTCCGGGCCTTTCCGTCGACCCCGAGCGCGTGAGGCTGGGCATGTCCGACGCGACCATCGTCATTCCCCTGTCGAAGGCCGTGCCGGCAACACGCCACGGTGTTTCCGAAAACAAGGTTGGCATCGCGCTTATAACGGGCCTGTGCCTAGTTCTGGTGCTCGTCATCGCCCTGCCGCTCGGCGCCCTGCTCATCAAGAGCCTGGAGGCCCCGGACGGCGGGATGGCGGGCCTGTCCAACTTCCGCACCTACTTCGCGACGCCGACCCTGGTTGACGCGCTACTCAACAGCCTCGCCGTGGCCGGCAGCGTCGTCGCGCTCGTGGTACCGCTAGCTTTTGGCTACGCTTATGCGCTCACCCGCACTGCGATGCGGTTCAAGGGCCTGCTGCTTGCGCTCGCCCTGCTGCCGCTGTTCGCGCCGTCGCTGCTGTCGGGGATCGCACTCACCTACATCCTCGGCAACCAGGGGTTCCTGCGCGGGATCCTGTTTGGCCGGAGCGTCTACGGGCCGATCGGCATTACCATCGCGGAGTGCCTCTACGCATTCCCGCACGCGGTGATCATCCTCGTCACCGCGCTCGGCCTCTCGGACGGGCGCCTCTATGAGGCCGCCTCCGCTATGGGCACGAGCCGCCTGCGTACCTTCCTCACCGTGACCCTGCCCGGGGCCCGCTACGGCCTCGTCAGCGCCGCCTTCGTGGTCTTCACCCTCGTCGTCACCGACTTCGGCATTCCGAAGGTGATCGGCGGGCAGTACGCGGTGCTCGCCACCGACGCCTACCGGCAGGTCGTCGGTCAGCAGAATTTCCCGATGGGGGCCGTCGTCGGCCTCCTGATGCTGGTGCCGGCGGTGCTGGCTTTCGCCGTCGACCGGCTCATCCAGCGCCGGCAATCGTCCCTGCTCTCGGCCCGCTCGGTGCCCTACGAGCCCAAGTCCCGTCCGATCCGCGATCGGCTCGTGCTGGCCTACGCGGTGCTGGTGGCCGGGGTGATCGTGGGCACCTACGGCGTTGCGGTCTGGGCCTCCTTCATCCGCTACTGGCCCTACAACCTCGGTTTGACGCTGGACCACTACGACTTCGCGGCCGCCGACGCCGATGGCTGGTCGCCCTACTGGAACTCGCTGGTCATGGCGTTATCCGTCGCCGCCATCGGCACGGTGGTCGTGTTCTGCGGCGCCTACCTCATCGAGAAGCTGAAACTGTTTCCCGCCGGTCGCGCCTTTGCGCAACTCCTGGCGATGCTGCCGCTCGCCGTGCCCGGCCTCGTGCTCGGCCTCGGCTACGTGTTCTTCTTCAACGCGCCTTGGAACCCGCTGAATGTCCTGTACGGAACCCTGGCACTGCTCGTGATCAACACGCTGGCGCATTATTACACCGTGGCGCACGTGACGGCGACCACGGCCCTGAAGCAGATCGACCCGGAATTCGAAGCAGTGTCGGCTTCGCTGAAGGTGCCGTTCTGGCAGACGTTCCGACGGGTCAGCTTGCCGATCTGCATGCCGACGGTGCTGGAGCTGGCGGTCTACCTGTTCGTCAACGCGATGACGACGGTCTCGGCCGTGATCTTCCTGTACGGGCCGAGCACCAAGCTCGCTGCCATCGCCATCGTCCACATGGACGAGGCCGGCACGACCGCCGCCGCCGCCGCGATGGCGAGTGTGATCATGGCGACGGCCCTCGCGGCACGCCTCCTCCTCGCCCTGGTCCATCGCGTCGTCATCGTTCGGGCGCAGGCGTGGCGGCGTCGCGAGATCCTGGCATGAGCGGAACGGTGCTGCTCCTCGACCTAGCGGGCTGGGTCGCGCTCCTGCTCTGGGGCATCCACATGATCCGCACCGGGGTGCAGCGCGCCTTCGGTGGCGATCTCCAGCGCGTGCTCGGCGCCAGCCTGAATCACCCGATCAAGGCGATGCTCGCCGGCCTCGGCGTGACGATGCTGTTGCAGAGCAGCACCGCGACGGGGCTGATGGCCACGACCTTCGCGGCCGGGGGGCTGGTGGAGCTGATGCCGGCCCTGGCGGTGATGCTCGGCGCCAACGTTGGGACGGCGCTCATCGTCAAGGCCCTGTCGTTCGACGTCGCGATGGTGGCGCCCGTGCTCGTCCTCGTCGGAGCGGTCGCCTTTCGCCGGGCATCAGGCGCGAAAGGCAAGGCGATCGGGCGGATCGCCATCGGCCTCGGGCTGGTCCTGCTGGGCCTGATACGGATGGTGGAGACCCTCGCACCCTACGGAGAAACACCAGGGATGCGGGCGATCCTCGGCATCGTCGCCGCCGATCCGGTCATCACCGTGCTGCTCGCCGCGCTGTTCGCCTGGGTGGCCCATTCCAGCGTCGCGGTGATCCTGCTGGTTGCTGCACTTGCAGGTCAGGGCCTGGTTCCGCCCGAGACGGCTCTTGCCCTGGTGCTGGGGGCCAACCTCGGCAGTGCCCTCAATCCGATAATGGCGAGCCGCGAACCCGCCGGCCGTCGCGTGGCCCTCGGGAACCTGCTGGTGCGGTTCGCCGGCTGCCTGATCGCACTGCCGCTGCTCGGCCGGATCACACCGCTCGTCGACGCCATGACCGGAGATGCCCACGTCGCCGTGGCGAATTTCCACCTCGCGTTCAACGCGGTCCTCGCGCTCGTCGCCCTGCCGCTGCTTGGGCCGCTTTCGAAACTGCTCCGCCGGCTGCTGCCGGAAGTGGAGGCGGCGCCCGGCAGCGGGCGCGGCATGCCGCTGGTCACGGACCCCGCGGAGGTGCCCTCGATGGCGCTGGGCGACGCCTCCCGCCACGCCCTGCGCATGGCTGACATCCTCGCGGGCATGCTCGGCGACGCCATCCGCCTGTTGCGGGGCGATGGCCCTGCCGCCGAGCGGATGCGGGCCGCCGAGCGCGAGATCGAGGCTCTCGACGCCGAGTTGCAGCGCTACCTCGCCCGACTCGACGCCGAGACCCTGAACGAAGCCGAGGAGCGCCGGCTCGCCGGCCTGATGAGCTTCACCATTCAGATCGGTCATGCCGGCGACGTCCTGGCGCGCAACGTCGCGACGCAGATCGGCAGACGGCGCAAGCTCGGCGCGGCATCCGCTGATTCCCTCGACTTGGCCGGCCTCCTCGATCGGCTGTCGGTCAACCTGCGCAATGCGGCATCGCTGCTCGTCACCGAGGACGACCGCGCGGCGCGTTGTCTGGCCGCCGAGAAGCGGGCCTTTCGGGCGATGGAAGAGGCTCATGTCGTCGCCCATGTCGCATGGCTTCGCGAGGAGCCGGCCCGGGACGATGCGGCCTGGACCGTCGGTCTCGATCTGCTGCGCGATCTCAAGCGGATCAACGACCATCTGGTCGCCGCCGCCGCCTACCCGATCCTGCGCAACAGCGGCGAACTTCTCGACAGCCGATTGCGCGTGGCCGCGCCGGCCGGGGCTACGTCGCGCCTGCCTTCGCTGACGCCTCCGCCGGCCCCAATCGGAAGTGTGCCGTGATGCACAACGCGATTGATCTGTCGCCTCGCCGCCTGGGCATCGTCGCGGACGAGACCGACGACGGGAATTCCGACCGCGCCTGGTCCGAGGCGACCTGCGGCGGCCGCCTGACGATCGACCTCGGCGCGATCGTGCGCAATTACCGTGCGTTGACCTCGCGCGCCTCCGGCGCACGGGTCGCGGCGGTCGTCAAGGCCGACGCCTATGGCCTCGGTGCCGGACGGGTCGCGCCCGTGCTCGCGGCGGCGGGATGCGACACCTTCTTCGTCGCGCAGGTTGAGGAAGGCATCGCCCTGCGGCGCGACCTCCCGACAGGCCGGGTCCTCGTCCTGAACGGTGCCGCGTCGGGCGCCGAAGCGGCCTGCCTCGCCTATCGCCTGGAACCGGTGCTGAACGGCTGGGACGCGTTCGACGCGTGGTCGCGCGAGACGCGCATCGCCGGCTTTCGCGGGCCTTGCGCGATTCAGTTCGACACCGGGATGGCGCGCTTCGGCTTCGCCCTCGCCGAGGCCGAACACCTGTCCACGCGGATCGCGCGCACGGATCACATGAAAGTCGGGCTCGTCATGAGCCATCTCGCCTGCGCCGACACCCCGGAGGATCCGGCCAATACGGCACAGCGCGACGCGATCACGGCGCTGCGGACGATCTTTCCGAGGGCGGCGTTCAGCCTCGCGGCATCGTCGGGGATCTTTCTCGGGTCGAGCTATCATCTCGACCTCGTTCGGCCGGGGGCCGCACTCTACGGCGTGGCGCCCGTCCCCGGCGACGCGAACCCGATGAGGCCGGTCGTGCGAATGGAGGGTCGGGTCGTGCAGGTGCGCACCGTGCCCGGTGGCACAGGGATCGGCTACGGGCATGCCGCCCGGGCACCCGGCCCGATGCGCCTCGCCACGCTCGCGGTGGGCTACGCCGACGGCCTTCCGCGCAGCCTGTCCGGGCGCGGTTCCGCCTGGCTCCATGGCCTGCGGCTGCCGGTGGTCGGACGCGTCTCGATGGACAGCCTCGTCGTGGACGTGAGCCGGGCCCCCGACGGCGCCGTCGCCTATGGCGACTTCCTCGACCTGATCGGACCGGCCAACGGGGTCGACGGCGTGGGGAAGGAGGCGGGCACCATCGGCTACGAGGTGCTCACCAGCCTCGGACGTCGCTACGCCCGTCGCTATCTTGGCTGAGGAGGAGCGAACGATGCGTATCCTGGTTCTCGGCAGCGGCGTCGTTGGCGTCACATCCGCCTTTTACCTCGCGAAGGCTGGCCATGCGGTGACGGTCATCGACAGGCAGGCGGGGCCCGGACGGGAAACGAGCTTCGCCAATGCGGGGCAGGTCTCGCCCGGTTACGCCGCGCCTTGGGCGGCCCCGGGCATCCCCGTCAAGGCGATGAAGTGGTTGCTCATGCGCCACCGGCCCCTCGTGCTGTGGCCCCTGCTTGAACCGCGCCTCTACGGCTGGCTCGCGCGCATGCTCGCCAACTGCACTGAGGAAGCCTACGCTCGAAACAAGGGCCGCATGGTCCGTCTCGCGGAGTACAGCCGCGACGTGCTGCGCGACCTGCGCCACGATACGGGCATCGCCTACGATCACCGGGAGCGCGGCACGCTGCAGGTCTTCCGGACGCAGAAGCAGCTCGATCATGTCGGGGACGACACCCGCGTCCTCGACGCCTACGGGGTGGCGTATGCGATCCTCGATCGCACCGGATGTGTTGCGGCGGAGCCGGCGCTGGGCGCCGTTCGCGAGAAGATCGTCGGCGGTCTGAGGTTGCCGGGGGACGAGACCGGCGATGCGCATCTGTTCACCCGGGAACTCGCCGCGCTCTGCGAAGAGCTCGGCGTCGTCTTCCGCTACGGCGTGACCATCGACGGCCTGGAGGTGGACGGCGGCCGGGTCGCCGCCGTGCGGGCCGGCCTGGACCGCTTCCGGGCGGACGCCTACGTCGCCGCGATGGGAAGCTACACGCCCGCCCTGTTGCGACCTCATGGGATCCACCTGCCGGTCTATCCCGTGAAGGGCTACTCGCTGACGCTCCCCGTCAGCGACCCCGATGCTGCGCCGGTCTCGACGGTGATGGACGAGACCTTCAAGGTGGGGATCACGCGGCTCGGCGACCGGATCAGGGTCGGCGGCACGGCGGAACTCGCAAGCTTCAGCCAAACCTTGCGCGGACCGCGCCGGGCCACACTTGAACGCAGTGTCGGTGACCTGTTTCCGAGGGGCGGCAAGCTGTCGGAGGCGTCGTTCTGGACAGGGCTGCGGCCGATGACACCGGATGGCACGCCGATCGTCGGTGCGACGAGCCTTCCGAACCTATTCACGAATACCGGTCACGGCACGCTCGGCTGGACGATGGCCTGCGGCTCTGCACGATTGCTTGCAGATCTCATTTCGGGCCGTGCACCTGACATAGACCATCGTGATCTGGCGCAAGCACGTTATGCGGCTTAACGAATAAACACGCAACGTGATGGTAAATCTAATTATTTCATCAGTTTAATCAAATAATATTTAATATTATTTTAGATAATTACTGACTTATTGTCGGATGTATCTCATAATTATTATTGATCAATATCACATGTTTGCCTTTTGTACATAGGTATGGATTGAATCATGTGTCACACGAGCACCGTGCAACACTGTCATTTTTATGACAGATGCGTCGTCGAAATCACGTTTCCCGTTTTGACAGGGCCTTGTTAACTCGTGCGTTCACAAGCGGCATTAGTACAGATCTCGGGCACCGCGGGCGACGTCCACTCGGTCAAGGCGAACGCGGAGATCCTGGTCGCAGGCGACCGGGACCTCGACTGCGTCGCCGACCTGTAGATCGAGCTCACGAGTGTGTCGACGCTAACGGCCGCCACCTTCCTGGACCATTCGTCGACGCCGCTGGTGTAGGCTGAGGGGCGGTTTGCGAAGCGGTCGCGAGCCGTGTCGGGTTCGGCATTGTTTCGAGTGCCGGTTATCTCCGCGACGAGCCCACTGGGAGCCTGCCTGTGGCCGATGTGAAGATCTCCGACTACGCGCGCACCGTGTGCCTGCAGGACGGCTTCCAGTCACGGACAATCTCGGCTTTCTTCGACGTCACGCAGTTGCTGCTGAAGACAAGCGCGGGCACATGAGAATAGCGGTCGTCTCAGATATTCACGGCAATCTGCCGGCGCTTACGGCGGTAGGCGAACGCATCGAGGCGATGTCGGTCGACCTTGTCGTTAATCTCGGCGATTGCGCCTCGGGGCCGCTGTGGCCGGCCGAGACGGTGGCGACGTTGCGTGCGTCGCCATGGCTGCATGTCCGCGGCAATCACGATCGGCAGGTCGGCGGATCACTGGACGGCAGGCTCGGTCGATCGGACAGCGCGACGTGGCGCGCGCTGGACGCTTCGGCGCGGGCCTGGCTTCACGGTTTGCCCGAACGCGTCGGACTTGAAGACGCGCTTTTCGTTCACGGCGCACCTGGAAGCGACGAGGCGTTCCTACTGGAAGAAATTGTCGAGGAGCGTCTCGTGGCCGCCCGCGAGGACGAGGTCGTCGCTCGGCTCGGCGGGCAGAACCGGCGGGCGGTGTTCTGTGGGCACAGCCACGTTCCGGGTCTGCTCGCGCTCGCGAGAGGATCGATGGTCGTCAATCCCGGCAGCGTCGGCTGGCCGGCCTACCGGAACGCCGATCCGGCCTATGTCTCGGAAGTTGGATCGCCCCACGCACGTTTTGCGGTCGTCGATTTGGCGACTCGGCCGCTCGACGTTGAACTACTCGCGGTCTCGTATGACTGGGACCGCGCGGCGCGGCGCGCCGAGGAGAACGGCCGCGACGACTGGGCTTACTCGCTCAGGACCGGCCTTGCGCCCGGCGGCTGACCCTCAGGCGTCGAAGCGGGCGAACTCGATCGCAAGCCTAACGTAGATCGCACGTTTATCCGGCACGACGACAGTAAGAATCTAGGAAAACCGCTCCCACCGCCAGTCGCAGAATTCAGGCGGCACCCCTTGACCGCCCACACTACGTCCATCTCGTCGCCTTCGGCATCGACGGTAAGCGCTCGGTGACGGCTGCCTTGTGCGGATAGGGTCTGGGTCTGGATACAGGGGATGGCGCGGGATGGCGCTGTATCGGCCCTGTGTCTGGACCTATGACGAACACGGCTCACATCGTCGTCGC
>NZ_VRUX01000059.1:0-14367 GCF_008039885.1 Methylobacterium sp. WL103 | reverse complement strand
GCCGCCGCCTTGGCCGAGGCCAGCCAGGCTCCGGTCGGCGTGCCCGCGGCCGTCGCCCTGGCCAAGCCGGAGCCGGTCGATCCCGTCCTCGAATGGGGCACCCTGGCTCATAAGTACGCCAACGCTCAGAGCGTCATCACCGGCGAGGACGATCCCATCCTCGACGGCATCCTCGACGAGCCCGCAATCGCCTGGCTGACCAGCCTGACTCACGTCGATCTGTTGCAGATCACGAACGCCACCCCGCGCGACGTCGGACGGCACATGCTCGGCGAGCGGGAGATCCCCGGCCTGAAGCTCTGCCCGACGATGCGGGAGTGGGAGCAGTCCAAGCGGTCGATGGCGAGCATCACCGCGGAGATGCGGGAGCGGTTGGCCGAGGGCAGGCAGGCCATGCAGGACGCCTTGGATGACCTCGTCAACAATCCCTCGTGGGAGCCGCTCCGGGGCGTCTGACCAGCCCATCCCCCGACACGACGAAGCCCGCCCCGGGAGACCGAGGCGGGCTTTTTCAGGTCCGATGCGAGGGTGCGACAGGTTGTCGAGCGCGTCGATTTCGGATTGATACTTTCACTGTGCACACGTGTGCACCCTTCGTCAGCACGCGAAAGCATTCCGTCGGCACGCGGGGGCCGTGACGTCACGCGGCTCCCGACCGTGACGTCACTCCGGGGCCGTCACGTCACGCGACGCGGCGACCATCCCGACGGGCGACCGCAGCGGCCTGGACGGCGGCGGCACGGTACGCGGCGACCTCGGCCTTGAGGGCGGCGTTCTCGGCCCGCAGCTTGGCGAGCTCCCGACGGTCGCGCGCCAGGGCCTGACCGACGACGGCGAGGCTGTCGAGGGTGGCGGCCTCGGCCTGATCGGCGCGGGCCTCGGCGACCCAGCGGTCACCCCGGGCGGACCCGGCAGCAAGGGCACCAGCGAGGCCCGCCGCGAGGGAGTAGACGCCGGCCTCGAAGACGTGGGGGAAGTTCTCGCCGCGCATCGTGGCCTCCTGTTCAGCGGGTGTGCCTACAAGAGATCGCCATCCCGGACGCCTTGTCGAGAGTCCTCGTGTCGGCGTGGTAACCAAACTCCTGGCCCCCTGTGGATGGACGCCACTGCGGGGTGGAGACCTCATTCGAAGGTAGCGTCCCGTTACACTGGCATTGTGAATCGGATTGTTGGTGTCACGTGACCCGGCTCCCGCATGTGTTGGCGGGTCGTCTCCATCTTGGCATCCTAGCGACCCAATGCGATGTGACTGGGCGGCGGGTCAATGTAACGTTTTGTGACAAAGGTCTTTTTCACGTTGTCGAGCCGGCCGGCCTTCGTATGTTCGAGGCATGAGCGAAGGCCCAACCATCGTCGTCGTCGAGGATGACGGCGATATCCGCACCCAACTCGCCGCCTACCTGGAGGGCGAGGGGTTTCGCGTGATCGGCCTCGACGGAGGGGCGAGCCTCGACCGCCAACTGGCGGTCGCGCCGGCCCCGGACCTCATCGTGCTCGACTGGATGCTTCCGGGCGAGGACGGGCTCTCCATCTGTCGGCGCCTGCGCGAGGCGGGCGGCCCTCCCGTCGTCATGCTCACCGCCAAGGACGAGGACATCGACCGGGTACTCGGCCTGGAGATGGGGGCCGACGACTACGTCTCGAAGCCGTTCAACCCGCGGGTCCTGCTCGCCCGCATCCGTGCCGTCCTGCGGCGGGCCCATGGGACTGTCGCCCGCGCGGACGCCGCCGATCCCGAAACCCTGGCCGTGGCGGACCTCGTCGTCGACCTCGCCGCTCGCCGGGTGACGACCGGCGAACCGGCGGCCGAGATCGCCCTGACCAGTGCCGAGTACGACCTGCTGCACTGCTTCGTCACCCGGCCGCAGCGGGTGCTCTCCCGGGACCAGCTCCTCGACTGGACGCGGGGCCGCTCGGCCGATGCCTTCGACCGCACCATCGACGTCCAGGTCAGCCGACTGCGGCACAAGCTCGACGCCGGGGGCAGCGCCGCGGCCGCCTTGCTCAAGACCGTGCGAAACGCCGGCTACATCCTCGCCGCGCCGGTGAGGCCGGCGCCGTGATGGCCCGGGTCGGCCTGCTCGGCAGGATCATGCTGCTCCTGCTCGGGGCGCTCTCCCTACTCGTGCTCGCCACCGTCGCCCTCGACACGTGGCAGCGGCGGCAGGAGGGCTCGCCCTATGGCACGCGCTTCCCGCGCGTCGACCAGGCCGCGAACATCGTCACCCTGCTGAGGGATGCCGATCCGGCCCTGAGACCGGCCATCCTGAGGGCCGTCAGCGGCGAGGCCCTCAGGGCCGAGATCATGGAAACGACTCCGGACGACGCCGGACTGATCCGGGAGCCGCGCCTCGAACGGCGCCTGCGCCGGATGACCGGTGATCCGGATGGGCCACTTCGGGCCTACACCGACACGGCCATGCTGCACCGGGGCCTCGACCCCGAGGATGTCAACGACAGGGATCGGAACCTCCCCATCGGCCGCCTCGCGACGGCGACCTATCGGCTGCCGGACGGCCGGACCCTCGTCATCTCGGCCGTCGAGAAGCATCGCTCGCTCATGCCGTGGCTGCTCGGGCGGCCACTGAGCCTCTGGGTGTCCATCCTCGGCGCCGTGGTCGCCGGCCTCGTCCTTGTCGGAACCCGCCACGAACTCGCCCCGCTGCGACGCCTGACCGAAGCGGTGACCCGGTTCGACGGGCGCGCGCCGGAGCCTGTCGCCACCCCGCGGGGCGCCCCGGAGATCCGGCGCCTCTCCCAGGCGGTCCGGGACATGCAGGACCGCATCGTCGGCCTCCTCGGCGAACGCTCGCTGCTGATCGGCGCCATCTCGCACGACCTCAAGACCTATCTCACTCGCCTGCGCCTGCGGGCCGAGGGCGTGTCCGAGCCGGAACGTCGGGACCGGCTGGTCGAGGATCTCGACGCCATGACCGCACTGATCGAGACCTCGCTCGGCTTCGCCCGGGGCACCGCCGTCGAGGTGGGCCGGACGGCGGTCGACCTCGCCGACCTGGTCGCGGTCGAGGTGGCCGAACAAGCCGCGCAGGGCATCGACGTCCGCCTGACCGGCGAGGACGTACAGGGTGCGGTGGCCGCCGGAGATGCCGTCGCGCTTCGTCGGGTCGTCGCCAACCTGATCGGGAACGCGGTCAAGTTCGGGCGCTCAACAGTCGCCGTCTCGGTGAGCCGGACCGGCGCATCGTGCCGTGTCACGGTGGACGACGACGGCCCGGGCATCCCGGAATCGGAGCGGACAGCCGTCTTCAGCCCATTCTACCGGATCGAGCGATCCCGCAGCCGCCAGACTGGCGGCACCGGCCTCGGGCTCGCCATCGCGCGGCAGATCGCGGAGGCCCACGGCGGTTCCGTCGTCGTCGGGGTATCCCCGCTCGGCGGCGCACGTCTCGTCGCGACCCTGCCGGCCATCGCCTGAAGGCAAGGCCGACGTGAAGGGAGGCCGGTTACAAAACGTTACGTCGACGCATCGGTCGGTCACATCCGGGAGGCAAGCGGAGGCGATCCTGCCTTCATCGGTCGCGACGCAGGTTCAGGCATCGCGTGTCCGATAAGAGCAGAAAAGGATTCGACGATGCTGAAGATCCTCGCCCCGGTCGCCCTCCTGACCGGACTGGCATTCCCGGCCGCGGCGTCGCCGCTGATCCAGTCGGCCGTGTCCACCGGCCTGGACGGCGCCGAGATCATCCAGGTCTACGACGGCTGCGGCCCCTACGCCCACCGCGGCCCCTACGGCGGCTGCAGGACCGGTGGTCAGCGTGGCGGCTATGTCCGAGGCGCCTCCTGCCCGGCCGGCTTTCACATCGGGCCATACGGCCGCCGCTGCTGGCCGAACTGAGGCTTTCCACCCTCATGCCGACCGCCGTGTCCGATGGCACGGCGGCCGGGCACCGCTGAGGTGGCTTCCGGCACGCGGGCTGGCACCATCGCTGGTGATGCGACGTCAGCCGGCCCGATGCGCCGAGCCTCCCCGGCCTCGCCTTCGTCCCACAGTACCGCCGGAGACCTGACATGACCCCTGTCGACAGGATGGCAGGCACGCGGTTCAGCCGTCGCAGGGTGATCGCGGGATCAGCCCTCGGTCTCTCGGCCCTCGGGGTCGCCGCGCTGGCGGCGACATGGTCCCGGACTCCTGCGGTCGTCCATGTCGGGGGCACGGCCCTGGCGGGTCCGCTTGGCGATGTCTGGGTGGGCTCCCCTCGGGCGAAGGTGACGCTCATCGAGTACGCAGCGCTGACCTGCCCACACTGTGCGGCCTTCCACGAGGCGACCTGGCCGACCGTCAAGGCGCGCTGGGTCGACACCGGACAGGTCCGCTTCGCGTTGCGGGGATATCCGCTGAGCCCTCTGGATACGGCGGGCTTCATGCTGGCCCGTACTGACGGTGGCCGAAACTACTACGCGTTCACCGACCTGCTATTCGAGCGCCAGCGCTCGTGGGCGTTCGTCGAAAAGCCTTTGGAGGCCATGCGCGAGCTCATGCGGCAGGCGGGGCTTGGCAACGAGCGGTTCGATGCCGCCCTGCGCGATCAGTCCCTCTACGATGGCGTGCGACGTGTATCCGAGCAGGCGACCTCCGTCCTGGGCGTCCACAGCACCCCGACCCTATTTGTGAACGACGACCGCCATGAGGGCGCACTTACGGTCGAAGCACTCGGCGACATTATAGGACGGGCCGTGGGATGGCCTCCCGGCTGAAGGTTGCCCAGTTCATGGTGGATTGCGGGCCTCAATACAGGGGTGCTGGAGCTTCGGGGCCCGGACCGCCTTGCTGATATGGCGGCCCAACCCGGATCGTCCCCGTAAGCTGCCGCCCGCGACCGCATCATTTGTACGGACCTAGGCCGGGTGGGCGCCGGCAACAGCGCATACTTCGTCGGAACGAAGGCCTAGCAAGAGAGCATGTGAGGACACATAAAGACGAATTACGTCTCAGGCACCTCAAGCGCTGAAACCATAGCGAAAGGAAGCTCAATGACGGTCGCCGGCACACTTCGCGTGGTCCGATAGCACCTCGATGACCCGGCATTCCCCGACACGGCCATGGCTGCACGCCCCGACCATGCGGGTCAGTTCGTCCTTCAGCGCCAGAAGCTGCCCTATGCGCCGCTCGACCTCGGCCAGATGACGCCGTGCGATCAGGTCGACCTCGGCGCACGGACGCTCCGGATACGAGCTCATCTCCAGCAGTTCACGGATGGCATCGACCTCGAAGCCCAGGTCGCGCGAATGCCTGATGAATGAAAGCCGCCTGACCTCGGCCTCGCCGTAGCGACGCTGCGAGCCCGCCGTTCGAGGAGGCGTAGGCATCAGTTCGACCTGCTCGTAGTATCGGATGGTCGGCACCTTCACGCCCGTCCGGCGGGATAACTCGCCGATTGAGATGTCCATGTTCTTTTCGCTTGCACCTCTAGTCGCTAGAGGTTGTAGGCTCGTTTTCGACGCATGGGAAGGGACGGCGCGCAGCCGTCTCCTCGCGAGACGCGAACCATCAGGCGACGAAGACCGGACAGGACGACGATGACAGCGCAGGACACCCACGCCGGACATGACCATGGGGCGCACGATCACGCTGCGCATTCCGTGCATGACCATACCGGGCATCCACACGGATTGGCCTGCCCCCATTCGGTGGCCCAGGTTCGAAGTTAGTGCATCGTCGGTCGCGTGACGATGGCGGAGTGGGCGACCGGCGCTGAACCGTTCGGTTCAGGTGGCCAGATCACAACCTGTGGCGCAGGCGGCTGGTAGCCGAGTGACGAGTGCGGCCGGATGGTGTTGTAGTCCTTCCTCCATTGTTCGATCACGACGCTGGCCTCCTTAAGAGTGTAGAACACCTCGCCGTTGAGGAGTTCGTCGCGCAGCTTCGCGTTGAAGCTCTCGCAATAGCCGTTCTCCCACGGACTGCCCGGCTCGATGTAGGCGGTCGTCGATCCAACCGCCGCGATCCAGTCCTGAACGGCTTTGGCGATGAACTCCGGCCCGTTGTCCGAGCGGATATGACCAGGCACACCGCGCAGGCTGAACAGGTCCGAGAGTACGTCGATAACATCCAGCGCCTTGAGCTTGCGAGCGACCCGGATGGCCAGGCACTCGCGCGTGAACTCGTCGATCACGTTCAGCATCCGGTACTTGCGCCCGTTGTGCGTGCGGTGCTCGACGAAGTCGTAGGACCAGACGTGGTCGGGGCGCTCTGGCCGCAGTCGCACGCACGAGCCGTCGTTGAGCCAAAGGCGCGCTCGCTTGGGCTGGCGGGCCGGGACCTTGAGCCCTTCTCGTCGCCAGATCCGTTCGACGCGCTTCACGTTCACCGTCCAGCCATCACGCCGGAGCATCGCCGTGATCCGACGGTAGCCGTAGCGCCCGTACTGGAGCGCCAGGGCGACGATGGCGGCCGTCAAAGCGGCTTCGTCCTCGACTAGGACGGCGACCTTGCGCTGCGTCGAGCGATGCTGACCCAGGACACGACAAGCGAAGCGTTCCGACACACTGTGCTCGGCAACGACGTAGTCAACACAAGCCCGGCGGCGAGCCGGGCTCAGAAGTTTCCCGAAGCCGCCTCCTTCAGGATCAGCTTCTCCAAGGTAAGATCAGAGATCGCCCGCCGAAGGCGTTGGTTCTCGGTCTCCAGAGACTTCAGCCGCTTGACCTGATCACCCTTCAGGCCACCGTACTCGGAGCGCCAGCGATAGTACGTGACCTCGGTTACCTCGATGCACCGGATTGCTTCGGCAACCTTGCGACCCTGCGAGACCAGAACATCCACCTGGCGCAGCTTGGCAACAATCTCTTCAGCCGTATGCTTCTTCCGTCCCATGACAACATCCTCCACATGGCGCGAGGCCATACCTCAGGGAGGACCACTTTTCAGGAGGCAGGACAGATACGGAGAACTTCGAGTTCCCGTCTGCAGGTCTCGCCGAAGTCGGCGAGGGGGTCCGCGTCCTTCCCCTGTCTGATCCTGTCCTGGATCTCGGCGAAGGTCAGGTTCGGCGAGGCATAGATGTCGACCACCTGTGAAAGCAGCCGCTCGGCCGCCTCGATCACCGGGCGCGTCGACCTCAGGCGCATGCGGCCGATGAGGGCGAACATGCCGACGACCACCTCCGGGCCCTCTGGGTCGTGGGTGATCGCGTCGGCCAGACACTTCGACGCCTCGGCGATGAACTCGTCGTAGAGCGCCTCGCGCTTCCCCGCCTCCTGCGCCTGCCATTGCGCCTTGCGCGCGCCGTTCTGGGTCAGCCACGTCGTCACCAACGACGAGGCCGCGCCCACGAGGGAGCCGGCCAGGCCGGTGGCGGCCGTAAGGACCGCGATTTCCATGACGTCCTCCTGATCGAATCTCAGCGACCTTCGCCTGCGCGACCCACGACGAGGGTCCGTTCAAGCATGTCGAGGTGGGCGTCGAAGTAGGCGGCCATATCCATGGGGTAGGCATCCCCGAACTGCGTGCGCCAGATCGAGGCGGACACGGCCGCTGCCATCATCAGGTTCGGGAACTCGCTAGCGGCGACAGGCCGGAATTCGCCGCGTTCCACACCGTAGGCGAGGACGGCGGCCAACCGGGCGTTCACCGGCCCGATGACCTCGTCGTGCCACCGCACAGACAGTTCCGGAAAGCGCGTCCCGTCGGCTAGCAGCAGCCGGAGCAACTCCCGGCCGCGTCGGTCATGGACCAGGGCGTCGTAGACGAACCGGAAGTAGGCCCGGAGGATCTCCATCGCCGGGCCCTTCGGATTGGTCGCCAAGCTGGCGAGTAGGTCGAGGGTGGGCTGCACCATTTCCTTGAAGGTGGCGACGAAAAGATCCTCCTTGCTCGGGAAGTAGAGGTAGACCGTGCCCTTCGTGATCCCGGCGCGAAGGGCCACGTCGTCGACCCGCGTCCCAGCGAAGCCCTTGAGGGCGAACTCCTCGAACGCCGCCTCCAGGATCTCGCCCGGTCGCGCTTCCTTGCGCCTCTGCCTCGGTCCCACCGCCGCCTTGCTCATCTCATTCCCTGTTGACTGACTGGTTAGTTATTAGTAGATCATGGGCATCCCGGCAAGCGCGTCGCCTTCATGGCCGCGTGGCCGTACGGGACAACCCCTTCGCCCCATCCAGGGGCACCGGAATGGCCGTCGCCCCCCGGGAGCGACGGCCGAGAAGGAGCGGCTGCTTCGCCCCCTCGCAGCCGCTCCTTCGCCCCCCCGTCCACGCGGGTGATACGGAGCCCGATCCCATGATGACCCGCCTGACCCTTCTTTCGGTGGCGCTGCTCGTCGCAAGTGATGCGGTTGCGACCGAGGCGGTCTCTGTGAAGACGGTCACCGCGGTCCGCGCCCCGGTCTCGGAGGACGTGGTGCTGAGCGGGGACATCCAGGCGAAGTATCTGTCCAACGTCTCCTTCCGCGTGACCGGCAAGATCTCGGAGCGCCTGGCCGAGGTCGGGGACCATGTCCGGGCCGACCAGGTCATCGCGAGGCTGGAGACGCAGGAGCAACAGGTCAACGTCGACACCGCCCAGGCCGCTCTCAACTCCGCCGAGGCGCTCCTTATACAGGCCAAGGTGAACTTCGAGCGCCAGCAGACCCTGATGAAGAGCGGCTACACCACCCGCACCACCTACGACGGGGCGGAGCAGCAGCTTCGAACGACGCAGGCGTCGGTCGATTCGGCCCGGGCGGCCCTCGGTACGGCCAAGGAGCAGTTCACCTACACCGAGCTTCGGACCGGCGTGGCCGGCATCATCACAGCCCGCAGCGCGGAGGCAGGCCAGGTGGTCTCCTCTGGCCAGACCGTGTTCACGCTGGCGCAGGACGGAAGCCGCGACGCCGTCTTCACGGTCCCGACCATCCTGCTGGAGCCGCCCCCCGAGAGCCGGAAGGTCGACGTCTCGCTCCAGGCCGACTCGCGCGTGACCACAGTCGGGACCGTGCGGGAGATCTCCCCCACCGTCGACACGAACTCCGGCGGCGTCCGCGTGAAGATCGGTCTCGACGCGGTGCCGGCCGGGATGTCGCTGGGGGCGGTGGTGCTCGGACGTGCCCGCCTGCGCCCGCGGGATGCGGTGACGCTGCCGTGGAGCGCGCTCTTCCGATGGAAGGACGCGTCGGCGGTGTGGGTCCTCGACCCGGGAACGGGGAGCGTGTCGCCCAAGCCCGTCGAGATCGACCGCTACGAAGGCTCGGGCATCGTCCTCGCCGGTGGCGTCGAGCCCGGCGAGGAGGTCGTCACCGCCGGCATCCAGTTCCTGTCACCGGGCCGAAAGGTCACCGTCGCCGGAAAGGGCACGCCGTGAGACGCCTCGTCCTCCCCATCGCCGCCCTCGTCGCCCTTTCGGGCTGCAAGGAGCAGAAGGCCGAGGCCCCGCCGCCGGTCCGCCCGGTCCTGACGACGACCGTGGCACTGGAGGAAGCCCGGACCTTCGGCCCCTTCGCGGGCACGGTCCAGCCTCGCTACGAGAGCCAACTCGGCTTCCGGATCGGCGGTCGCATCGTCGCCCGCGACGTCTTCGTCGGCGACCAAGTCGCCAAGGGCACGCGGCTTGCCGCCCTTGATCCCACCGTGCAGCAGTTCGCCCTGGTGCGGGCCCGCGCCGACGTGGCCGATGCCCAGGCGCAAGTGAAGAACGCCTCGGCCGCCGAGGGGCGGCAACGCATCCTGTTCGAGAACAACAGCGCCGTGACGCAGGCCCAGCTCGACGGGGCGGTGGCCAATCGCGACACCGCCGACGCCCGGCTGGCCCAGGCCAAGGCCGCCCTGCAGAAGGCCACGGACGAGCTCGGCTACGCCACGCTCACCGCGGGCTTCGACGGCGTCGTCACGGCGTGGAGCGCCGAGGTCGGGCAGGTGGTCCCGCCGGGGCAGGTGGTGGTCACGATGGCGCGTCCCGACGTGCGCGAGGCCGTGGTCGACATCCCGGACGATCTGATCGGCGAAATGCCGAAGGACATCGAGTTCACGGTCAGGCTCCAGGAGGTTCCCGAGGTCACCGCCAGGGCCCGCGTGCGCGAGATCGGTCCCCTGGCCGAAGCCTCGACCCGGACGCGACGCGTGCGCATGTCCCTGATCGATCCGCCCGATGGTTTCCGCCTCGGCAATACCGTCACGGTCGCGTTCGAGCGGCCGGTCTCTCCGCGCTTCCCGGTGCCGTCGACGGCCCTCGTCGAGGACGACGGCCACGCCGCGGTCTGGGTCGTCGCCCCGGACGGCAGGACCATAAACCGCCGCGAGGTCACGATCCTGGAACGCGAGGAGGGTCGCGCCTTCGTCGGGACCGGTCTCAAGGCCGGCGAGAAGGTCGCCGTCGCCGGCGTCCACGGCTTCACCGAGGGCCAGGCCGTCCGGCTTCCCGAGACCGACCTCTAGGCCCGATCCGCCGCGGTCTTCCCCTCCAATCGCCCTTTCCGTTCACCCGCGGGTCCCGGACCTGTCGAGCCGCGCAAGGATGCGCCGATGAAATCCTTCAACATCTCGGAATGGGCGCTGTCCCACCGGTCCTTCATCTGGTTCCTCATGGCCATCGCGCTGTTGGCCGGGGCCATGGCCTACACCAAGCTCGGGCGCGAGGAGGACCCGGCCTTTGCGATCAAGACCATGGTCGTCCAGGCCCGCTGGCCGGGCGCCACCATCGACGAGACGCTGCAACAGGTGACCGAGCGCATCGAGAAGGAGGTCAAGCAGATCAACGCGGTCGATTACACGAAGAGCTACACGACCCCGGGCCAGACAACCGTGTTCGTCAACCTTCGCGAGACCACGCCCCCCAAAACCATCCCGTGGCTGTTCTACCAGGTGCGCAAGCGCCTCGGCGACATCCAGGGCACGTTCCCGCAGGGCGTCCAGCCGCTGGGCTACAACGACGAGTTCGGCGACGTGTTCGGCAACATCTACGCCTTCACGTCGGACGGCCTCTCGATGCGTCAGCTCCGCGACTACGTCGAGCAGGTGCGCACCGGCGTCCTGGCCGTGGAGAACGTCGGCAAGACCCAGATCCTGGGCGCGCGCGACGAGGTGATCTACCTCGACTTCTCGGTGCGCAAGCTCGCCGCGCTCGGCATCGACATGCAGAGCGTCATCAACACCCTGCAGGCCCAGAACGCCGTCCAGCCCTCGGGCGTGATCCAGGCCGGGCCCGAGCAGGTCAGCGTGCGCGTCGGCGGGCAGTTCACGGACGAGAACAGCCTGAAGGCCATCAACCTGCGGATCAACGACCGCTTCTTCCGGCTCTCGGACGTGGCCGAGATCTCCCGCGGCTTCACCGATCCGCCCGAGGCCCTGTTCCGCTACGACGGCCAGCCCGCCATCGGGCTCGCCGTCGCCATGCAGGCCAGCGCCAATCTCCTGCACTTCGGCGAGGCGCTGAAGGAGAAGATGCGCGAGCTCGAAGCCGACCTGCCCGCGGGCGTCGGCATCCACCTCGTCTCAGACCAGCCCAAGATCGTGGAGGAGGCCGTGGGCGGCTTCGTCCAGGCCCTGATCGAGGCGGTAGTGATCGTTCTGGCGGTGAGCTTCATCAGCCTGGGGTGGCGCGCCGGCCTCGTCGTCTCGCTCTCCATCCCGCTGGTCCTGGCCATCACCTTCGTGATCATGGACGCCATGGGGGTGACGCTCCAGCGCATCTCGCTCGGCGCGCTCATCATCGCGCTCGGCCTCCTGGTCGACGACGCCATGATCTCCGTCGAGATGATGGTCGCACGTTTGGAGGTCGGCGACAGCCTGCAGAAGGCCGCCGTCTTCGCCTACACCTCCACCGCCTTCCCGATGCTGACGGGCACGCTCGTGACGGTGGCGGGCTTCATCCCCATCGGATTCAACGGCTCGTCGGCGGGCGAGTACACCTACTCGCTCTTCGTCGTCATCGCGGTCTCGCTCCTCGTCTCATGGGTGGTGGCCGTGGCGTTCACCCCCCTGATCGGGGTCAAGATCCTGCCGAAGGCCATCAAGGGCCACCACGACAAGCCGAGCCGCACGCTCTCGGCCTTCCGCGCCCTGCTCCTGCCCGCCATGCGCCATCGCTGGCTGACCGTGACGGTCTGCGTCGCGCTGCTCGGGGCCTCCGTCTACGGCCTCGGCTTCGTCCAGCAGCAGTTCTTCCCGTCCTCGGATCGGCCCGAGGTGCTCGTCGACATGACGCTGCCGCAGAGCGCCAGCATCGGCGAGACGCAGGCCCAGATGGACCGCTTCGAGAGCGTGCTGAAGGGCGATCCCGAGATCCGGCACTGGACCTCCTACGTCGGACAGGGCGCCGTCCGCTTCTACCTTCCGCTGGACCAGCAACTCGCCAACGCCTTCTTCGGCCAGATCGTCATCGAGACGGCCTCCCTGGAAGCGCGCGGCCGCACCATCGCGCGCCTGAGCGAGGTCGCGAAGCGGGACTTCGTCGGCACCGACGTCTTCGTGCATCCGCTGGACATCGGGCCGCCGGTCGGACGCCCGATCCAGTACCGGATCGGCGGCCCCGACCTGCAGGTGGTGCGCCAGTCGGCGATGACGCTGTCGAACATCGTCGCCGCGAATGCCAGCCTGTCCGTCCCGACCCTCGACTGGAACGAGCCCGGCAAGGTGCTCAAGGTCGAGATCCTGCAGGACAAGGCGCGCCAGCTCGGCATCACCTCGAAGGACATCGCCACCATCCTCAACGGGGTCGTGGGCGGCGGCAGCATCACCCAGGTCCGGGACTCGATCTATCTCGTGAACGTGGTCAGCCGCGCCCAGGCCGCCGAGCGGCACTCCATCGACACCCTGAAGAGCCTCCAGGTCCCGCTCCCCAACGGCAGCACCGTCTCCCTGCTGGCCTTCGCCAAGATCCGCTACGACCTGGAGCAACCCATTGTCTGGCGGCGCGACCGGCTCCCCACCATCACCGTCAAGGCCACCATCAAGGACGCCACGCAGGCGGCCACGATCGTGGCCGCCCTGAAGCCCGAGATCGAGGCGTTCCGGAAGACGCTTCCCGCGGGCTACGTCCTCGCGACGGGTGGCGAGGTCGAGGAAAGCGGGAAGGGTGCCGGTCCCATCGCGGCCGTGGCGCCTGTGATGCTCCTCGCCATGGCCTTCTTCCTCATGGTGCAGCTGCAGAGCATCCAGAAGCTCTTCCTGGTGGTCAGCGTCGCGCCCCTCGGCCTCATCGGCGTCGTGGCGGCCCTCCTGCCCTCGGGGGCGCCGCTCGGCTTCGTCGCGATCCTCGGCGTGCTGGCCCTCATCGGCATCATCATCCGCAACTCGGTAATCATGGTCGCCCAGATCGAGGAGTACGAGGCCACGGGCATGCCGAGGTGGGACGCCGTGGTCGAGGCGACCTGCCATCGCATGCGGCCCATCCTCCTCACGGCCGCCGCCGCCAGCCTCGCGATGATCCCCATCGCGCGCGAGATCTTCTGGGGGCCGATGGCCTATGCCATGATCGGCGGCATCATCGCCGGCACCTTCCTGACCCTGTTCTTCCTGCCCGCCCTGTATGTCGGCTGGTACCGGATCAAGCCCGGTCGGGGCGAAGGAAAGGCGGCGACCGCCGCGGACCCGCATGGCCACAGTCAGGTGCCGGCGTGATCCTCGCGGCCCACGATCCGATGGGATCGGCCACGCCGCCGGCATCGCCGATCCGCGGCCGGAGGGGCTCTGACCGTAAGGAGCGGCTCCTCCGGGCCGCTTGCCGCGTGCTCCTGCGCCATGGCGTCCAGGCGCTGACGTTGGAGGCCGTCGCGCGGGAGGCGCGCACCAGCAAGGGCGGGCTCCTCCATCACTTCCCCAGCAAGGCGAGGCTGCGGGCCTCGTTGCTCGACGACCAGATCGACCGGCTCCAGCGGGACCTGCTCCGTCTCGTGGCGACCGATCCCGACCCGCGCGGGCGTCGTCTGAGGGCCTACGTCCAGGCCCCCGTCGCGCCGGACCCTGCCTGCGACCGGCCCCTCATCCTGGCGGCGCTGCTGTCCGACCCGGAGGCGCTCCACAAGTGGCAGGGCTTCTCCGACGCATGGCTGGGCCCGGACCTGAACGGCATCGACCCGGGCCGTGCCGACGCCATGCGGGCTCTCGTCGAGGGCTCCTGGCTCGCCCTCGCCCTCGGGCTGGGACCGGCCGACCCGGCCAGGCGGGCCGCGGCCCTGAAGGACCTTCTGCGCCTCGCCCAAGCCTGAGCCGGCCGAGCGCGCGCGTGACCGACCCTCGGTCGAGGGCAAGCGAGAGGCTTACGATGAAGACCATGCTGTTGATTTCCGCTGAGAGTTGACCCGGCGGAGCCGGAAGTTTCCATCGAGAAGTGACCCGTGTCTGAACCCACCCCTGGCTTTTTGGTCGGGGGGTCATGGAGTGATCGACATGGCGTTATTGAGTGTCATTCGGCGCTGGGCGTTCCGAGAAGGGATGCCG
>NZ_VRUX01000599.1:0-2515 GCF_008039885.1 Methylobacterium sp. WL103 | reverse complement strand
GTGCGCGCTGGGCGCCCTCCGGCGTCGGCGTGTCGGAGCGGAGCGCGGCGGGGCGGGGGGCGGTCGATCGGGAGATGGTCATGGCAGGCACCTGTCGGCTTATCCGGGCATCGCGCCCGGGCCCCGGGGCGGGGCGTCGGCAAGGGCGACGGCGTGTCGATGCCGGCAGATCAGCACGCCATGGTTAACGGACCGTTTCCCGGCAGGACCTCCGGCGACCTGCTTCGGCGTCGTCGCCGGAGGTGTCCGCGCGGCGCCACGCGAGGGGGCTGGAAGGGGGCTGGAAGGGGGTCGGCCAGAGGTTCGCACGCGGTTGGCCTGCGCCTTGCGAGGGAGGATTCGCCCATGGCGGGCGTTTCCTCCCAACGACTGGGCCCTGCTCGCGACCCGGGCGGGGCCCTTCTTCGTTTGTCGGAGGGCGTTTCCCGGTCGGCCTCCGCCGGCACCTGCGGCGCGAATGCCGCATTGCGGCCTCGACGGGCTCCCACGGCGGATGCTGCATTGCGGTCGCCGAGGGGTGGAAGCGGAACCGTCGCACGGTCGCGACGCTTGCCTAGCGACGCCGGAGACCGATATGCCGGGCCATTCGCGGATGCCGCCCTCGGGCGGATCCGACGCCGGGGTTCCCACGGCCGACATGCAAGGACCACGCTGGATGCGACTGGACACGTTTCGACACGCCCGTGGCGCGCTTCTGCCCCGGATGCTCCGCTCCGCGGCGCTGGCAGGCCTCCCGCTCGCCCTGCTGGCGCTCGCCGGCAGCCCGGCTCAGGCTCAGCGCGAGGACCAGGGGCTGCAGCTCGGCTGCGCCAACGACTATTTCCGCCTCTGCGCCGGCGTCGACCCGAACAGCCCGGCGGCCGAGCAGTGCATGACGCGCAACCGCAAGCGCCTGTCGCCCGAGTGCCGCAACGCCATCGGCGACTACGACAAGCGCACCGGCGGAAAGTCGATGCCGGAGGATTGATCGCTTCGGGCGCGTCCGCGACGCGCCCGGTTCGAGGATGGTGGACGACGAGCGGCCGGCTCGTTCCGGGGGATGGATCGTCCCCCGGGAGCCGGCCGCGTCACGAGCGGAGCCCGACGACATGGCCTTGACCGTTGCGGTCCAGATGGACCCGATCCAGGCGATCCGCATCGCCGGCGACACCACCTTCGCCCTGCTGCTCGAAGCGCAGGCGCGCGGCCACCGGCTGATCTACTACACCCCCGACCGGCTCTCGATGCAGGGCCGCCGCGTCACCGCCCGCGTCCAGGCGCTGAGCGTGCAGGACGTGGAGGGCGCACACGCGACGCTCGGCGAGATCGAGCGGATCGACCTGTCCGAGGCCGACGTGGTGCTGATGCGCCAGGACCCGCCCTTCGACATGGCCTACATCACCGCGACCCACATGCTGGAGAAGATCCACCCGCAGACGCTGGTGGTGAACAACCCGGCCGAGGTGCGCAACGCGCCCGAGAAGCTCTTCGTCCTCGACTTCCCCGAGCTGATGCCGCCGACGCTGATCTCCCGCGACAAGGCGGAGATCGAGGAATTCCGCCGCGAGCACGGCACCGTGGCGATGAAGCCGCTGCACGGCCACGGCGGCGCGGCGGTGTTCCGCGTCTCCGAGACCGACCCGAACTTCGGCTCGATGTTCGACCTGTTCTCGGTCACCTTCCGCGAGGCGTGGGTGGTACAGCGCTTCCTCGAGAAGATCACCGAAGGCGACAAGCGCATCATCCTCGTCGACGGCGAGCCGATGGGCGCGATCAACCGCGTGCCGGCCTTGAACGACATCCGCTCCAACATGGTCCGCGGCGGCGCCGCCCGGCCCTCGGACCTGACCGAGCGCGAGCGCGAGATCTGCGCCACGATCGGCCCGGAGCTGCGCCGCCGCGGCCTGATCCTCGTCGGCATCGACGTGATCGACGGGCACCTCACCGAGATCAACGTCACCTCCCCCACCGGCATCCGCGCGATCAAGCGCCTCGGCGGCCCGGACCTCGCCGTGAGCGTGTGGGACGCGATCGAGGCGCGGGTGGCGGTCTGACGGTCGGCCTTCGGGTGTGCGCGGTCATTCCGAACGCTTGGCGCCACGTTTCCTGCGCGCCCGGGCCGATTGCGGTTGCCCCGCCGTTCGGCGGCCGAAGGCCTCCGCCATAGCGGGCAGCATGCCCTCGACGCCGGCCCGCGTCCGCGCCAGCTCGGCGTCGGTCAGCGGCGGGCTGTCGACCGCTGCCTAATCTGCCTCGGCGTAGGCGTCGTTCGGGACGTAGCCCAGCCCGGGATCACGCCTGCTCATAGGTCGCTCCTTCCGTTTAGAACGTAGACGATGTGGCCCTCACGTCTCCGCCTTCGGCGTCGCGTTGAGCTCGGCCCAGTCGAACTCCTCCTCCAGCACGAAGTAGGCGTCGTCGCCGATCGCGCCCTCGCGGCGCAGGCGCATGACCGTGTCGCGGGCGGCGGTGATGGCGCGGCGGCGCGGGCCGTCGGTGGGCAGGGATTCCGGGGCGCGGCCCTCCTCGTGGGCCT
>NZ_VRUX01000598.1:0-2518 GCF_008039885.1 Methylobacterium sp. WL103 | reverse complement strand
CGCGCAGGGCGGCGACGGCCGCCTCGCGGGCGGCGGCGTCGATCCGCCAGGTGCCCTGGCCGACCACCGAAACGTTGAGGCCCGTCGCGCCGAAAGGTCTGGCGTGCATCACGTGGATCCTGTCTCCAAAAGGCGCACCGTGCGCCCGGGAAGAGGCGCGCCGTGCGCCCCGAAGGTCCGGTCTCGTGGGCGCGGCCGCTCCATCGCCGGAACGGATGGCGCCTGCGCCTTAATCGCGCCATCATGGGACGTTGAGCAATGGCCCGGCACCAAGTCCGGACCTAGACTTTGGTCGATGCCCCGTTCCTGTGGCGGGGCGCCGTCCAGCCCGCTTCGTTCCGCACCGGGTCGAGAACGCTTCAGGATCGGTTTCGTGCACGCTGCCTGTCCGCCTCACGCCTCGTTCCTCGCCCAGGCGGACCACTGAATGCTCCCGCAGCATCGCTGGTTCTGGGCTCTCATCGTCGTCGCATCCGGCGGGGCGGGCCTCCTCTACAACCTGCTGTTCGTCGGCGGCACCTCGCTCGCGGCCGGCACGATCTACGGCCTCGCCGTCGGCGTGACGGTGCTGGCCTTCGACCGGGGCCTGATCCTCTCCGGCCTGCAGACGCGCCTGCGCCGCCTGCCGGCGATGCTGTACGTGCCCTCTGCCGAACTGCTCTACGTGCTGATGATCGCGCTCGGCTGCGCGCTCGGCGGCTCGGTGGTCTGGGCGCTCGGCCTCACCGACGACACGCTGTCCTCCGCGGTGCGGATCACCCCGCGGGTGCTGGCCTATTCGCTCGCGGTCTCGGCGCTCCTCGTCTTCGTCGTGCGGATGCGCGACCTCATCGGCGGCGAGGTGTTCGTGAACTTCCTCGTCGGGCGCTATCACAAGCCGGTGCGCGAGGAGCGGATCTTCCTGTTCCTCGACGTGGTCGGCTCCACCGCCTTCGCCGAGACGCACGGCGACCTGCGGGCGCAGGAATATCTCGGCGCGATCTTCGCCACGCTGGCCGAGCCGGTGCGGCGCAATGCCGGCTCCACCGACGACTACATCGGCGACCTCGCCATGATCACCTGGCCGATGGCCCGCGGCCTCAAGGACGCGCGCTGCGTCGCCTGCGTCTTCGACGTGCTCGACCGGATCGAGGCGGACGCCGCCGCCTGGACCACGCGGTTCGGCACCGTGCCGCGCCTGCGCGCGGCCCTGCACGGCGGCTCGGTGGTGACGGCGGAAGTCGGCGTCGATCGGCACAAGATCGCCTATTTCGGCGACGCGGTGAACGTCACCTCGCGGATCGAGGCCCTGTGCCGGCCGCTGGGCGTGAACATGCTGATCTCGCAGGACCTGCTCGACCGCCTCGACGCCTTGCCGGCGGGCATCGCGGCGCGGTCGCTCGGGGCGCACGCCCTGCGCGGGCGCGGCCAGCCGCTCTCCGTCGCGACCCTGGAGCGGGCCGCCCCCGAGATGCCGCAGCCTATCGAGACGGAGCGCCCGGCGCTTCGGATCGCGCGATGAGCGCACCCTGGCTCACCGGCCTGCGGATGGCGCTGCGCTTCGGCCTGCCGCTTCTGGGCATCCTCGTCGTCGGCCGCGCCATCGTCCTGTCGATCGGCGGCGAGATTTCGAGGGCGCAGTTCGCGCTCGGCGTGCTGCTGATGGCGGCCGGGTTCTCCGCCCGCCTCGTGCCGAAGCCGCGGACGCCGAAAGCGGCTGCGGGGAAACGTTCGTCGTGACCGGCCCGATCGCGATCTACGTCGACGCCGACGCCTGCCCGGTGAAGGACGAGACCTACCGCGTCGCCGCCCGCTACGGGCTGCACGTCTACGTCGTGGCCAACAGCTTCCTGAACGTGCCGCGCGAACCCTGGATCGAGCGCGTCGTCGTCGGCGACGCGATGGATGCGGCCGACGACTGGATCGCCGAGCGGGCTGGGCCGGGCAGCGTCGTCGTCACGGCCGACGTGCCGCTGGCCAGCCGCTGCGTGAAGGCGGGCGCGACGGTGATCGGCCCGAACGGCAAGCCGTTCTCGGAATCGGCGATCGGCATGGCGCTCGCCACGCGCAACCTGATGCAGGACCTGCGCGAGGCCGGCACGATCACCGGCGGGCCGCGCCCGTTCTCGGCGCGCGACCGCTCGGCGTTCCTCGGCGCCCTCGACCGAGCGGTGAACCGCATCCGGCGCGGCACCGCCTGATCCGGGACCCAGCACCATAAAGGGGCCGCGTCGGCGGCTCGACATGTACGGCGCAAGGGTTTCGACGCTTCGCGACGTCCCGAGCTGGGTCCCGGATCGCATTCCGCTGACGCCTCACCCGTCCGGGAAAACGGGCGCCGTACTCACCGAGCCGATCAACCGAAAATCCGATGATCCGGCGTGTTTCAGGCCGAGGCGATCGCCTTGAGGGCGTCGTTGATGCGGTCCTGCCAGCCCGGGCCGTCCTTCTGGAAGTGCGCCAGCACGGCGCTGTCGATGCGCAACGTCACCGACTCGCGCGCACCCGGGGCGGCCTGTGGCTGGCGCGGTGCCGGCGC
>NZ_VRUX01000597.1:0-2535 GCF_008039885.1 Methylobacterium sp. WL103 | reverse complement strand
GCACCGGGGGCGGGGGCCGCGTCGGCGCCTGCCGGCAGCAGCACGTTCTTGGCGACCGTGCCCTCGGGGCCGTATTCGCCGGCGACCGCGAGGCAGGCCTTCTCGCGGTTCTGCGCCATGTCGTTCGACATCAGCGCGAAGATCGACTGCACCCGCCCGCCGAACGGGCCGCGCGGGCTGACGTCGGCCGAACGGGTGCCCTGCTTGACCAGCAACGCCTCGAAGGTGTCGGTGCCGATGCGGTAACCGCAGACGTTCGAGGCCGCGAAGATGTAGGCGGCGAATTCCAGCGCCCGCGGCGCCGGCGCGTTGCGGATCTGCGCCTCGGCGGGCACCGCAGCGAGGGTGGCGGTCAGCAGGGCGGCCGCGGCGGCCAGGGTTGCGAGCAGGCGCATGGGCGTAGGTTTCCTCGATGTCGGGGCGACGACTTCTTCCGAGTCGCTGAGAGGGGCGGGATACGCCGAACGGTGAGCGCCGCACAGGGGGACCGACCCGGCGGATTGCCTCAGGACGATCACGGCAAAGGCCGCCGCAAAAATACGGTTAAGCGTTACCTGCGTTGCAATCGTGCCGTGCGCTGCCAGCGCGGCATTGGGCATCCCGCCCCCTTGTCCAGCACCAGACGGTCGCAGGACCTGTTTCGACTTGATCACGCCCGGCGCGCTCATGCGAAGCCTACTATTAACCGGTGACGCGCAGATCGGAGTTCGACCTCTTCCGCACAGAGCCGGACCGGACGCCGCATGCACTTCGCCCTCGACCGACGCGCAGAACCAGATCCCGCCTTCGCCCCGCCCCCCTTGCGCCTGGCGGATGCCGGCGGAACGCCCTCGGGCGAGCGCCGCAACCGCTACGCCCGCTGGGCCCTCCATGAAGGCCTCGGCGAGGGCGACGTCGTCGCCCTGCTGATGCGCAACCAGCCCGACCTGCTGGCGATCTGGCAGGGCCTCGGCTCCGTCGGCGTCACCGTGGCGCCGCTCGACCTGACCCTGCGCGGGGCGGCGCTCGCCCGCAGCCTCGACGCGATCGGCCCGCGCCACCTCTTCGTCGATTCCGGCCTCGCGGAAATCCTATGCGGCGTGCAGGGCCTCGTGTCGGTCCAGCCGCTGGTGTGGTGGCACGGCGGCGCCGACTTCGCCCGGATCGACCTCGAGATCGCCGAATACGACGACGCCCCGCTCGACCCGCAGGAATCGGCCCCGCGGCGCGCCTGAGAGATCCGCGAAACCTGGCGAGACCGTGTTAGGTTGGGAAACCATCGACACGGGAGCCACGGCATGTCCTCCACCGCGACGCAGACCGCACGCGCCGACGCGCCGCTTCTGCTGCGCGAAGATGCCGGCGGCATCGCCACGCTGACGCTGAACCGTGGCCCGGCGCGCAACGCGCTTTCGCTCGGGCTGATGGCGGCGCTGCAGGACGCCCTCGACGCGATCGCCGAGGACCGGGCCGTCCGCGTCGTCGTGCTGCGCGGGGCCGGCCCGGCCTTCTGCGCCGGGCACGACCTCAAGGAGATGCGCGCCCATCCCGGGCGGGAGGCAGCCGCCGAGGTGTTCCGCGCCTGCTCGCGCCTCATGCTGGCGATCACCCGGCTACCGCAGCCGGTGATCGCCCAGGTGCACGGCATCGCCACCGCCGCCGGGTGCCAGCTCGTCGCGACCTGCGACCTCGCGATCTGCGCCGACGACGCGCGCTTCGCGACGCCCGGCGTCAACATCGGCCTGTTTTGCTCGACGCCGATGGTCGCGCTCTCGCGCGCCGTGCCGCGCAAGGTCGCAATGGAGATGCTGCTGCTCGGCGAGCCGGTGGACGCCGCGGAGGCTTTCCGCATCGGCCTCGTCAACCGCGTGGTTCCCGCGGCCGACCTCGACGCGACGGTGCGGGCGACGGCGTCCCGCATCGCCGAGAAGTCGGCGCGGGTGCTGGCGATCGGCAAGGAGGCCTTCGGCCGCCAGGAGGAGCTCGGCCTGGAGGAGGCCTACGCCTACGCCGCCAAGGTGATGACCCGGAACATGATGCTTGCCGAGGCCGGCGAAGGCATCGACGCGTTCCTGGAGAAGCGCACCCCGATCTGGCCGGCGTGAGGCCTCAGCCGCGCCCCGCGGGGCCGGGGAAGCGGCGCGCGAACCAGTCGCGCAGCACCGCGCGCTCGTAGTACAGGCCGCCCGTCGCAAAGCGCGGGTTCGCCGTCAGCATGAAGTTGATGTCGGTGGCGGTGTCCTCGCCGCTGGCGACCACACGCCGGCCCCGCCGCAGCGCGTAGGCGAAACGGATCCGCGGGGGCGTCGAATCCTGGACCACACGCAGCCCACCCGGGGTGCCGAAGCCCGGCTGCTCGTATCCGGCGAGGTCGATGTCGAGGACGGTGACGTCGAGGCTCTCGTCCGGGCCGAGGCGCCGGCTGCCGAGTTCCTGGAAGATCCGCGTCATCTCGGCGAGCGTCGTGCGCAGGCTCCGGCCCGACGCGCCCCAGCGGTCCTCGGCGTCGGTGAAGCGCTCGGGCGCCACGTAGCGCACGCCGACCTCGGCGACGGC
>NZ_VRUX01000596.1:0-2537 GCF_008039885.1 Methylobacterium sp. WL103 | reverse complement strand
GCAGGGGCGCGCCGGGCTCGAACCGGAAGCCGGGGGCGGCGAACCACGCGAGGCGCTCCTCGGCCAGCACCGTACCGCCCGCCTCGGCCGGGTCCTCGCTCCGGACGATCGCCGCGTCGAGCTCGCCCGCATCGAACAGGCGCATCAGGTCGCGCGAGGGGGCAATCCGCACCTCGACGACGAGGCCCGAACCGGCAAGCCCGAGCCGGTGCAGCAGCGCGGGCAGGTCCGGGCCGGCGACGTGGTCGCTGATCCCGAGGACCAGACGGGCAGGGGGCGCCGCGACGAGGTCGGCCATCGCCCGGTCGTGGGCGGCGAGCAGGCCGCGGGCCGCGGGCAGGAAGCGCTCGCCTTGCGCCGAGGCCCGGACGTTGCGCGGCGTGCGATCGACGAGGCGGCAGCCGAGCCGGTCCTCCAGCCGCTTGAGCCGCAGGCTGATCCCGGCCTGCGAGGTCTCCAGCGCCTCGGCGGCGCGGGTGAAGCTCGCCAGGTCCACGGTGAGCACGAAGGCCTGAACGCTGTCTATGTCGAGCGGGCGGGGCGGCATCACAACGATCCGTTATGGCAGATATAGCAGAGCATATCTTTCCGTTATCACGACGCGACGCAATCCTGTCCTCGCTCCGAAACGAGGACCCTGCCATGCCCCTGACCCGCATCTCGATTCGCGCCGGCAAGAGCCCGGCCTTCCACGCGGCGCTCGCGGCCGGCCTCTATGCGGCGATGCGCGAGACCTTCGCGGTGCCCGAGGACGACCAGTTCACCGTGATCCATGAGCACGCCGCCTCGGCCTTCATCTACGATCCGAATTACCTCGGCATCGCGCGGGACGACGACCTCGTGATGATCCAGATCATCGCCAACGACACCCGCGACACCGCGCAGAAGCGGGCGCTCTACGCGGCCATCGCCCGCAACCTCGGGCGGGATCCGGGCGTGAAGCCCGGCAACGTGCTCGTGACCCTCGTCGAGGTCTCACGCGAAAACTGGTCGCTCGGCGACGGGCTGATGAGCTACGGCCCGCCGGCGTGACGATCCGGCGCGGCGCGCTGAGGGCTCATCCCTTGAAGGTCGGAACCGGCGGCAGGTCGGCCACGACGAGGGTGTCGCCTTCGAAGCCGCGCACCGTGCGCGTGCCGTCGAGGTTCATCAGAAGGTGCCGCCCCGGGGAGGCCCGGCGGATCGTCTCGGCGATGTCGGCGGCCCGTGCCAGCACGACGCCTCTGCGGTTCAACGGCAGGGCGACGACGGCGACGGCAGCGCCCTTCAGGCTCTGTTGGAAGGCCATGTTCTTGTCGTTGGTGAGCAGCACCGAATAGCCCGCCGCCTCCACGCGGCGAAGGAGCACGCCGTTCCACAGGCCGATCCAGGCCGGATCGAACGCGGCGGCGTCGAGACCGAGGGCCACGGAGCGCGCCGGCCAAGCTCCGCGGTACGCCCTCGTCCAGCACGACCTTCATGCGGCCTTCGGCGCCGCCAGACCGGCCGATGCGAGCTGCAGGACTTGCACGACGTCGCCACGGTCCAGCGTCGGATAGTCATCGAGGATGTCCTCGATCGACAACCCGTCCGCCAGGTTCTCGAACACCACCTCGACCGGGACGCGCGTTCGCCGGAAGACGCGGCGCCCACCCAGGATGCCGGGATCCGAGGTGATCAGGTCGTCCAGCGACAGCGGTTCCTCGCGCTCGGTCGTCATCGATCGTCGTCCGGCTCGTTTGTCGGTCCGCGCAGGATGCGGCGTTTACCGTGAAAACGAAACAGCCCGGCCGCGCGAACGGCCGGGCTGTCGTCGGGGCGGGGGCTTAAGCCCCCGAGTGGAATCGAAATCAGGAGGCGAGCGGGCCGGTCGCCTCGGCGCCGCCCTGCGCTTCCATCGCCTTCTGGCGGTAGAGGCCGACGAAGTCGATCGGATCGATGTAGAGCGGCGGGAATCCGCCGTTGCGCACAGCCTCGGCCACGATCTGGCGGGCGAACGGGAACAGCAGGCGCGGGCACTCGATCATCACCGCCGGGTGGACCTGGTCCTGCGGGATGTTGCGCATGCGGAACACGCCGGCATACTTCAGGTCGAAGGCGAACAGCACGTCGCCGTTGATCTTGGCGTCGCCCTCCAGCGTCAGCTCGACCTCGAAGTCGGCCTCGGCGAGCTGCTGCGCGTTGACGTTGACCTGGATGCTGATCTGCGGACCCTGGCCGTCCTGGGGCTGGAGCGAGCGCGGGGCGTTCGGGTTCTCGAAGGACAGGTCCTTGGTGTACTGCGCGAGCGCGTTGATCGCGGGGGCCTCGTCGGCCTGACCGTTGCCGTTCGGTGCGGGGGAATCGGCCATGGCGGGTCATCCTTCTCGAAAGATCGAACACCGGCCGCGGGCCGATGGCTAGGGGTGACCGCCTTGCCCGTGTGGTCGCGCGGTCGTTCAGCAGAGGCCCGGCGGCTAACATGCCCGCCCCCGGTGGACAAGCGAGGCGCCGGCAGCCGCGGATGCAGCGCGGGGTCTCCGTAGACGGCCGCCGTCCGGTGAGGCCCCGGCCCGGCC
>NZ_VRUX01000595.1:0-2541 GCF_008039885.1 Methylobacterium sp. WL103 | reverse complement strand
CCGCCCGCACCGCCGGGGCCGCCCTGGCCGAAGGCCGTCGCCGTGCCCAGCACCAGGACCGCGGCCGTCACCGTTCCGCGAAAGATCTTGTTCATGGCGTTCGAATCCGTCCCATTCTTGATGAAAGACCGCGTCCTTCGCCGACCGGCGACGTCACCGGCCCGAAACGGCACAGTGCCGGAAAGCGTTCCGTCGTGCCGCGCCGCCCGAGCGAGGGTGCGAGACGCGTGTGACGGCAGCGGTGGGCCGTCCCGCCCGGAGGGTTTCGAACCCTAGGCGGCCCCCCTCCCCGCCTGTAACGTCGCCGGTATCAAGAATGCGCCGTCCCAAGGACGGAGACAGGGAGCCAGCATGTCCGACTTGATCGGGATCGCGCCATCCGCCGAAGACGTGGCGGCCGACCGCCGCCGCCGCATCAAGGCGATCGTCGCGTCGTCTTCGGGTAACTTGGTCGAGTGGTACGACTTCTACTGCTACGCCTTCTTCGCGATCTACTTCGCCTCGTCGTTCTTCCCGAAGGGCGACTCCACCAGCCAGCTACTGCAAACCGCCGGCATCTTCGCCGTGGGATTCTTCATGCGGCCGATCGGCGGCTGGCTGTTCGGGCGCATCGCCGACCGCGTCGGGCGCCGCACCTCGATGGTCATCTCCGTGATGATGATGTGCGTCGGCTCGCTGTTCATCGGCCTGCTGCCGACCTACGAGACCGTCGGCGCCGCCGCCCCCGTCCTGCTGCTGCTGGCGCGCATGCTCCAGGGCCTCTCGGTCGGCGGCGAGTACGGCACCAGCGCCACCTACATGAGCGAGGTCGCGCTCAAAGGTCAGCGCGGCTTCTTCGCCTCGTTCCAATACGTGACGCTGATCGGCGGTCAGCTGCTCGCCTCGCTGGTGCTGATCGTGCTGCAGTTCGCGATGACCGAGGCCCAGCTCCACAGCTACGGCTGGCGGATCCCGTTCTTCATCGGCGCGGGCGCGGCCGTCGTCGCGCTGTATCTGCGCCGCTCGCTCGCCGAGACCGCGGGCTCCGACAAGGAGAACGCCGGCACCTTCTCCGAGCTCGCCAAGCATTGGCGCGCGTTCTGCGTGGTGCTGGCCTACACGGCTGGTGGTTCTTTGGTGTTCTACACCTTCACCACGTACATGCAGAAGTACCTCGTCAACACCGCGCACTTCGACAAGGGCACCGCCTCGCGCACGATGACCGCGGTGCTGCTGGTCTACATGCTGGTGCAGCCGGCCTTCGGCGCGCTGTCCGACAGGATCGGGCGCAAGGCCAACATGCTGCTCTACAGCGGCCTCGGCACGCTGATGGTGGTGCCGCTGATGACGGCGATCGGCGCGACGCAGGACCCCTACGTCGCCTTCGGCCTGATCACTCTCGGGCTGCTGGCGGTGAGCTTCTACACGGGCATCAGCGGCATCGTGAAGGCGGAGCTGTTCCCGACCAAGGTCCGCGCGCTCGGCGTCGGCCTGTCCTACGCGCTGGCCAACGCCACCTTCGGCGGCACCGCCGAATACGTGGCGTTGTGGTTCAAGGAGGCGGGGATGGAATCGAGCTTCTTCTGGTACGTCACCATCCTGCTGGCCATCGCCTTCGTCGCCTCGCTGATCATGCCGAACCCGAAGGTCCACGGCTATCTCGACGGCGACGGCACGGTGGAGGAGGCGCTGGGCGCCAAGGGCCGGTTGGCGCGGGCGTAGCGGGTTCCCCTCCCCCCGCAGGGGGGAGGGAAGCGCCTGCGCTACTTGATCACCGCGCAGCCGATGCGGTCGCCCGCGCCGCCGATCGGCTGGGTGGCGTGGTCGTCCTCCTTGGCGTGGACGATGAGCGCCGACCCGTCGCCGTCCTTGAGGCCGCCGTCGCCGGTCAGCGGGGTCTCGCTCGAGACCTCGGCGTTCACCGAGCCGTCGGCCGCCGCGTAGACGTTGGGCAGGTCGCCCTCGTCCGGGCCGTCCGGATTGAGCAGGCCGTGCTTGCTCTGGTCGTGGTTCACGTGGGCCTTGGAGTTCATGAACTTCTCGGTGTCGGAGCAATCGCCGACCGCGTGGAAGTGGATGCCGTGCCAGCCGGGCGGCAGGCCGCCGGCCTTGATCGCGATCCGCATCACCAGCGCGTTGGCGCCGTCGCGGATCGTCAACGTCCCGATCGGCTCGCCCTTGTTGTTCTTGATCTCGCCGTCGAAGGTCTGGGGCGCCGCGGCCGGGGCCGCCTCGGGGGCCGGCGCGGTCTGCGCGAGCGCTCCGCTCGCGCCGGATGCGAAGCCCGCAAGGGCTCCGAGCATAAGGGCTGCGCGCAACGGCAGGGTGCGTGTCATATGATGGCTCTCCTCTCCACGTCGGGCTAGTTAAGCTCTCGCCCGGTCGTCCGACAGGGGTTTGTTCGATTGCGCCGCCCGAGGCGGCAGAACCATCCGTGACCCAACCCCGATGACGCGAGACAGGATCAGGGCCGACCTCATGCTGGTCGAGCACGGCCATTTCGAGAGCCGCGCGCGGGCGCAGGCCGCCATCGCCGCCGGCCTCGTGCGGGCCGACGGCCGG
>NZ_VRUX01000594.1:0-2545 GCF_008039885.1 Methylobacterium sp. WL103 | reverse complement strand
GCGGCGGCCCTGCGCGGCACGCTGCTCGGCCGCGACGCGGGCAACCTCACATCCGCGGAGGCGATCGATCGCCTCGAACGCCAAGCGATCACCTGGCACGGCGGGGAGATCGAGGACGCGATCACCGCGGGCCTGGCCCGCCTCTACATGGCGGCCGGGCGCTATCGCGAGGCCTTCACCGCCGTCCGCGCGATCGACGCCATCGCGCCGGACGCCGCGTCGAACCGGGCCCTGCACGACGAGGCGGCGTCCCTGTTCGACGACCTGTACCTCTCGCCGCGCGGCGATGCCCTGGGCGGCGTGGAAGCGGTGGCTTTGTACTTCGACTTCAAGGAGTTCTCCCCGATCGGGCGGCGCGGCGACGCGATCGTGCGGCGCCTCTCCGAACGGCTCGTCGGCCTCGACCTACTCGATCCGGCGGCTGAGCTGCTGCAATACCAGCTCGACTACCGCCTCACCGGCCCGGCCCGGTCGAGCGTCGCGACCCAGCTCGCAACGATCCGCCTGATGGACGGGAAGCCGCTGAAGGCGCTGGAGGCGATCGAGGGGACCTACCTGCCCGAGCTCCCGCGCGACCTGCGGCGCGCCCGGGCGCTGCTGCGCGCGCGCGCGCTCTCCGACCTGTCGCGGACCGATCTGGCACTGGAGACGATCGAGGGGGAGGCCGGCCCCGATGCGGTGCGGCTGCGGGCCGACATCCTGTGGTCGGCCCGGCGCTGGCGCGAGGCCGGGGAGGCGCACGAGGCCCTGCTCGGCGACGCGTGGCGGACCGGCAAGGCGCTCGACGACGCCACCCGCTCCGACGTGATCCGCGCCGGCATCGCCTACGACCTCGCGGGCGAGCCGATCGGGCTGGAGCGGCTGAAGGCCAAGTTCGCCGGCGCCATGGCCGAGAGCGCGGACGCCCGCACCTTCGCGCTGCTGACGAGCGCCGACGCGACCAGGAAGCCCGGCTTTCGCGAGATCGCGCAGAAGGCGACGAACGCCGAGACGCTGGCGGCCTTCCTGGCCGAATACCGCAAGCGCTACCCGGACACCGCGCTTCCCCCCCGCGGCGAAGCCGAGAAGCGCGCCGACGGGCAGGGGACTCCGCCGGGCTGAGCATCACGCGACCGATCGAACTCTGATCCGTGTCGGGATGAATGCGGTTGCCGCGAGCGTTCCCCGCTGATCGGTCGCCCCGTTGCATGGCCGGCGATCTCAGCGCGTCAGCGGCACCGCGGTGATGAGGCGCCAAGCGATCGTCGCCTGTCGCTGCCAGACGACGCGGACGTGCGGCCGCCGCCCGTCCGGGGCAACGACCGGCCCCTCGACGACGAGGCGCATCCGTCCGTCGATTTCAACGAAACGGAGCGCATCCGTGCCGAACAGCGCGTCGGCCTGTGCCAGCGAGGCACGGCCAATCTCGTCAGGCTTGGCCCGATCGAACCCGAAGGACAGGAAGAAGCGCGCTTTGGGTCCGCCGATCGGATGAGCGAGGTTCAGAAGATAATCGACCAGCTTGCGGTCCGGGATTTCCAGGACCGGCCACCAGCCCTCGTCGATCACGGAATCGCGCGCCCCGTGCGAGCGAGCTGAGCAGCGCCGACGGTGGCGAGTGGGCCGAGCGGTTCGGAGAACTCGACCTCGTAGGCTTCGCCCGCTCCCCAGACCGCGACCACGGTTCCCTCGGTGCCCGCCGGGATCGTGTCGCCGTCCAGGGTCACGACGCTGGCCAGCACGCGCACGTCGTCGAGATCCCGCAGCGGAGCGCTAGGATCGGTCCGCCGCATGAGATGGATGGTGTCGACCGACATGGCGAGGATGGGCCGGGCCGGCCGGGTCGTCAAATCGCGTCGGGCGGGAAACGCAGGGGCGACGCGCGTCAGCTCCCGCCGTAGCTCTGCACCAGCGACCCGGCGACCAGGGTCCAGCCGTCGACGAGCACGAAGAAGATCAGCTTGAAGGGGAGGGCGACGGTCGCCGGCGGCACCATCATCATGCCCACCGCCATCAGCACCGAGGCGACCACGAGGTCGATGATCAGGAAGGGGATGAACAGCAGGAAGCCGATCTCGAAGGCGCGGCGCAGCTCCGAGATCAAGAACGCGGGGGTGACGATCTCGAGGCCCACCGCCTCGGGGCCCGACGGCACCGGCACCTTGGCCATGTCGAGGAAGAGCTTCAGGTCCTTCTCGCGGACGTTCTTCAGCATGAAGGTCTTGAACGGCGCCGAGGCCCGCTCGAAGGCCTGCACCTGCGTGATCTGGTTGGCGAGCAGCGGCTCGATGCCGGCGCGGTAGGCCTCGCGGCCGGTCGGCGCCATCACGAAGGCGGTGAGGAACAGGGCGAGGCTGACGATCACCGTCGTCGGCGGCGCGGTCTGGGTGCCGAGCGCCGAGCGCAGGATCGACAGGACCACCACGATCCGCGTGAACGAGGTCGCCATGATCAGCACCGAAGGCGCCAGCGCCAGCACGGTGATGAGCGCGACGAGCTGCAGCGCGCGCTCGCTCGCGCCGCCCGTCCCGAGGTCGACGGTGAGGCTCTGGGCCGCGGCCGGACC